>NZ_JBXWSB010000013.1:0-61816 GCF_059613205.1 Ruegeria sp. BHSB064 | reverse complement strand
TCATTTCTTGACGGCAGAGCCCGTCTGGGCAACGATTACAGGGCATCCGGTTCGCCGGATGCCCCATGACCTGCTGACTTAAACAGCCAAAAGTTCCCGACATAGGACGTTATCGACCCTGATTTCCTTGGGATAGCCGGTCTTGCGGCAGATGCGATCCAAAGTCGCAACGACATCTTCGCCTTTGTAGCTGAACCGGGCATCCAGCACCGGCACGTAACGGGAGAAGGTGTCGACGACTGTCAGGATGCGTATCTTGCGGCCTGTGGCCAACTGATCATGCACGAAGTCTATCGCCCAAACATCATTTGGGTTCCCGGCTTCTTTGCGGTCTTCGCGAAGCTTCGCCTTTACACGCCGCTTGGGTGTCTTGTTGCGCAGCTGCATGCCCAATTCCTTGTAAACACGATAGGTTTTCGTTGCATTGATCTCCCAACCCTCCCGCCGCAGCGGCACATGGACCCGCCGATAGCCAAACCGAACGCGTGTCTCACAAATCTCCTTGATCCGCTGTTCCAACGCGGCTTGGTCGCGCCGACGAAACTTATACCGGTATGTCCGCGGATCGAACCGGATAAGCCCACACGCCCTCCGGATCGATACCCGCCAATCAGCCCTGATCTCGTCGACCAGCGTTCTCTTGCGAGCAGGCCTCGGAGCTTTCGTTTGATAACGTCCTGAAGCATTTCTTTGTCCAACGACAGGTCCGCGACGATCTTCTTCAGCCGCCTGTTCTCGTCTTCCAGCTCACGCAGCTTCTTCATGTCCGCCGGCAACATCCCAGCGTACTTCTTCTTCCAATTGAAATACGTCGCCTGGCTGATCCCAGCCTTTCGACAAATCTCAGCAACAGGTGTTCCTTCTTCGCCTTGCTTGATGATGAACGCCTTCTGCGCGTCCGTGAATTTGGATGCTTTCATCGCCATTCGCTCCTCTCCCAGCCAAGGGAAATCTAGCGGAAAACTCTAACCATGAACGAGGACGTTTTCAGGAGGCACAGCACCATTGGCTTGTGCCCCCATCGGGCGCGGGCTCGGAGACTTGGCGAACGTCGCAGCATTGCGTATTTCCATATGGCGTTTATCGTTACTGGAATGATAAGTTTCCCACGTCTGCATCTGATCCGCTCTTTCGTCGCAGTAGCGAATGAGGGGAATATCAGGCGCGCTGCGGCGATGATGTCTATCACCCAAGGCGCGTTGAGTAAGCAAATCCTGCAATTGGAAGATGAACTTAAGGTCAAGCTATTCCGGCGTACCGCTCGCGGGGTTGAACTCTCCGAGGCTGGCGCGCTGATCTTTCAGGATTGCGAGAGGGGTTTGAAGATTGTTGATGGCGCAATAGGACGGATCGCGACCGGATCTGATACCGCGACTCTCGTCGTGGCCTGTGCCCGCTCCTTTGCCACGCGCGTCCTGTCGCGCTTTATTGGCGAATTCCAACAAAGCCACCCCTGGATCAGTGTTCGCATTGACGGCTATCGGCACATGAGTGACCTGCGGCGTGGCGAAGCCGACGTCGGTATTCGCGTGGGCGAGGGTGAGTGGCCAGACGTCACGGCAGAGCGGCTTTGTCGGGACCCACTGGTGCCGGTCTGTTCGGCTGGCTTGCGGACCCACGTTGCGCCAAAGGCACCGGCAGATCTTTTGCGTGACCCCAGGTTGCTATTGCGGTTTTCCGACAGGCCATATTGGCGAAACTGGGCTACGCATTATCAGCTCGATACAAATGAACCGGCCGCTGGACCGGTCTTTTCTGAAACGGTGATGATGCTGGAAGCTGCCGAAGCCGGTCAGGGAATTGCACTTGGGCGGTCGTCTCTGGTGCGTCATGCCATAGACACGCGGCGGCTGGTTGTCGCGGCACCTTATGCATTCGACGACGGGGTTTCCTATCATCTGGTCATGAACGACATCACGCGGAACCGTCGCGCGAACCGCGCTTTCCGAGAGTGGCTTTTTGAGCGTGTTGTCCCTGAAATGATCCTTGAGATCGACGGCTGATATTCCAGATTAGAATACCTTTGACCAATACTTTTCGCTGTTCCCTGACCAGCGCGCGGGCCAGAATTTGTTAAATCAATCGACAGACAAGGGGATATCAGATGAGAAAAAAAATGAGCCTTCGCACAGTAGGCGCCGCAACAATTCTCATGGTGTCGGCTGCAATCGCATCGGCCGACCAACTTTCGGAGATCAAGGAAGAGGGCACGATCTCGTTTGGGGTCAAGGCCGACTCCAAGCCCTGGGCCTATGTGGATACATCCGGCAACCCGATTGGTTTTGAAATTGATCTGGCCAACGCCATCGCCGAACGCCTTGGCGTTACCGCGGAATTCACCACGGTCACCAGCGCCAACAGAATTCAGTTCCTGGAACAAGGCAATATCGACGTCGTACTTGCAACCATGAGCGACACCGAAAAACGCCGAAAGGTCGTGCGTATGATCGAGCCGCACTACTTCGCGGATGCAACGAATGTGCTCTATACTGGCGACGCCTTTTCAGACTGGGCCAGCGTAGAAAGCGGAACACTTTGCGGCGTGCAGGGGTCATTCTACAACCGCTGGGTCGGGGAAGAGTACAGCGCTAATGTGCAGGCCTATGCCGGCGTGCCCGAGGCAATCGCTGCGCTCAAGCAGGGTCAGTGCGACGGTTTCATTTACGCCGACCAGATTTTGCGGATGCAGGTGGCATCGGACGATGCGCTTTCTGGATATGTGGTCGGGCTGGAACCGGTAAACCCAGATTATTGGGCTATGGCTGTTCAATTGGAAGACGATGCAGTCTCGCTTGCGGATGAGGTTTCACAGATCGTTGCCGATCTTCACAAATCCGGCACGCTCGTCGAATTTGCCAATGAGCATGGTCTGGGCGGCAACCCGTTCCTGCAATCCCAGGTCAGCAACTAATTCTGATCTCCTCCCCGAGAGGTGCTGCACCGGTTGCCGAATGGCGCGGTGCAGCACATGGAGCTTGAACGATGGACCTCGAGGCGATCGCCACCGCCGGCGACTTCGATTTCACATTCCTCTATGACAGTTTTGATCGCCGACGTTTCTTGACCGGAGTGAAAAACACGCTGTTCATATCGGCCTGCTGCATCGTGATCAGCGTGTCATTGGGGCTTGCAGGTGCGGTGCGCTATGCGTTTGGCACACGTGTTGAACGGGCGCTGATTGATGGTTTTGTGAGCCTGTTCAGAAACACGCCGCCGCTTATCCAGATTTATCTGTTCTTCTTCGGGTTCGGTGCTCTTGTGGCCTCGGCGTCGGGCAACACAGTGGTGGTTCCGGCGATTGCCTGGGCGGTGGTCGCGGTCTCGATCTATATCACCGCCTTCAATATCGAAGCCTTCCGCGCGGCGATCGAAGGCATCCCCAAAGGTCTGATCGAAGGGGCTATGTCTCTATCTCTGCCGCGGCGGTGCCTGATCTGGAAAATCGTTGTTCCGCTTGCGCTCCGTGGTGCGCTTCCATCCGTTGGGAATAACCTTGTCGAACTCATAAAATCGACATCCTACGCGTACGCGATCGCAGTCCCCGAATTGCTGTACGCGTCAAGTCAGATCTGGGCGGATTCGCTCAACGTGGTCGAGATGATGATCACGATGCTGGCCGTCTATATGTTGATGATCGGCGCGGTGGTTTTGGTTACACAGGTGCTTGAACGTCGCCTGAAACTGCCAGGGTACGGGGCATGATTGCGGCGGCCACAAAAGCGCGCGTACCCAGCGTTGTTGAGCTGACAGCCCCACTGGCGCTGATATTTTGCGCCAGCTGTGTCGTGGCGCTTTTGGTTCCGATCTTCGGAGAAGGATCAATGCGCGCCAACTTGCCTGTTCTGGCTGCGCTGTCCAGCTGGACACCGTTACTGGCCAAAGGGTTTGTCATGGACGTCCTTTTGGCGACCGGAGCGATGATACTGGGCACTGCATTGGGCGTGACGTTTGGGTTTCTCGCTGTCGGGAAAAACAAGGTTATTCGCAGGATCGTGTGGGGATACACACAGTTCTTCCGAAATTCGCCGGGACTTGTGCTGCTTTTTGCGTTTGCCTTCGCGTTGCCGTATCGCATCGATCTGGGATTCGTCGAAATCCCTTTTCCGGCCGAAGCAAAGGTGATCGTGTCTTTCGCACTTAAGATCGCCGCGAATGTTTCGGAACTGGTTCGAGGCGCGGTGGCAACCGTGCCACGTGGCCAGTGGGAAGCCTGCGATTCTCTGGGCTTCAGTCGCCTGCTAACGTTCCGTCTTGTCATACTGCCACAATGCGTAACCCGCATTGCGCCATCCTGGATGAATGTCGCGGCGCTGTTCTTTACGGCTGTGCCCGTGGCGTCGCTTGTCGGCATCTACGATTCTGTGGCCTATGCAGGGCTTGCCCTGAAAGCCGAGTCCAACTCCTCTCTTATCATTCCGATCTACGTCTATGTGCTCACCTGGTTCTTTGGCGTCGCCTTCGCGCTGCAGGGTTTGACCCGCCGTCTCGAAGCGCGCCAGAGGCAGGTTGTGCGCTAGCATCAAAAGGACCCCCCATGACCGAGATTCACAAGACAATCCGCTATCTGTCGTCGGGCGAACTCGACCGCCTCAATCTGAGCATGAGCGATATCGTTTCGCTTCTCGAAACTGGGTTCCGTCTGAAGGCTGAGGGCAAAGTGCAGATGCCGCCAAAGATTTTTTTCCACCGTGGAGGCAGTGCCCAGTTCTATAGCTCGATGGTCTGCGCATCGTCACACCTGGGATTTGCGGGCTGCAAGTGGCAGAGCGGCGATCCGGACAATCCCGCGATCGGCCTGCCCTATATTCAGGGGCTCTACATCCTTAACGAAGACAAGACGGGCCAGATGCGTGCGATCATGGATGCCGAATGGATCACCGGGGAACGCACGGCAGCGGCGTCCGGTCTTGTCGTCAAATATCTGGCGCGAGACGGCGCGAAAACTGCTGGGATCATCGGCTGCGGCCTGCAGGGTAGAAAGCATGTTCAGTCGATCCTGTCGGTCAGGCCCGACATAACCGATTTCATCTGTTACGATATTCAGCCAGAACGCCAGGCGCTATTTATCGAAGAAATGTCCGCGCGTTTTGACATCAAACTGCGAGGTGCAGTTGGCGCAGAAGAGGTGGCCCGCGCCAGCGACGTATTGATCACCGGTGGCCCGATCGAAAAGAAACGCCGCCCAGTTATCAGACCGGACTGGATCCGGTCCGGCGCGCTGGTGGTCACAATCGACTATGACAGCTACGTGACAGATGAGATGATCGCCGCGATGGACCTGGTTCTGACGGACGATCAGGGTCAGATCGAGGATGCGCGCCGAAATGAGGGCAAATTCCCAGGGGTTAAGCGAATCGATGCGACGCTTGCCGATCTTGTCTCTGGTTCCAAAGGTGCCAGGACGAAAGAAAACCAGCGCATTTTGGCCTTCAACCTTGGAATCGCTTTGGAAGACCTCGTTACGGGTATTGAGATTTTGAACCGCGCAGAGGCCGACAATGCCGGTCAGATTTTACCTCTCCGGGCTTTGGAACCTCCGGTTGAACCTGTGACTGGTGCGTTGACCTAAAAGGGCTGATTACGCCGCACAGGTTGGCAAGAATAGTCGGAAGGTTGTTCGAATTTGACTGCCGGTGCGCTCCCTTCGTTCCGGTGCGCGCGCCGGATCACGGCTTTCTGCTGGCAAAAGACACCCCAAAAAAGTTGACATGTGCGCCAATTTTTTAAATATATCTATAGATATATCATTTTGTCGTTTTGGTGTCAGTATGGGGGGGGAAATGCATTGAAACCGGTGTTTCATGGCCTGTGTTCAGCCGTTGAGCGGCTGTTCTTGTTGATGGGGGTCGTCCTCTTCGCGGTCATGATCACCGTCGTCTTTTACGAGATCGTCATGCGTTACGTCTTCAACGCCCCGACGTTCTGGGCCGAACCTCTGGCGCGAAACGCAATGATCTGGATGGTCATGCTTGGGCTCGCCGTCGGCGTCCGGCAAAAGGACAATATCTGCGTCGATTTCATTGCGGATCGTTTCACCGGGTCTGTACGGGTCGGCGCCGCGCTTATCCGCCTGGCGCTGGTAATTATTTTTGCTGGCATCCTTCTGGTCTACGGTTATCAAATGGCGATCCTCGGGCTGAAGAAGAACGTGGTCGGCCTCGATATTCCTCAGGGCCTGATCCAGGCGGTTGTGCCGATTTCAGCAGCGGGCATGCTGCTTTTCACCATCGAGCTTTTCGTCAAACGCGACTGGGGCCGTTTCTGATGGAGCTTTGGGTTCTCTTCGGCGTTCTGGTTTTCACGCTTTTCATCGGGCTGCCGCTGCCATTTTCCATGGGGATCGCCTCTGTGGCCGCGATCATGGTTATGGATCTGAACATTCCGCTGACAATCATCCCGCAACGGATGGTGGCGGGGATCGACAACTTTGCGTTCATGGCGATCCCGTTCTTCCTGCTGGTCGGCGAATTGATGAACACGTCCGGCATCACTCAGAGAATCATCAACCTGTCCAATGCGCTGGTAGGGCACATTGCGGGCGGGCTTGCGCAGGTGAACGTCGTCTCCTCCATGTTCTTTGGCGGGATGTCAGGGTCGTCCACGGCTGATACTGCCTCCATCGGGTCGATCCTCATCCCGGCCATGAAGAAGGAAGGCTATGACGCGGATTTCTCGGTTGCACTTACAGCGACGTCATCCTGTTGCGGACCGCTGATCCCGCCGTCCATCGGCATGATCCTGTATGGCGTGATCGCCAATGTGTCGGTGACAAAAATGTTTCTGGCGGGCTATTTGCCGGGTCTGATGCTGGGTCTTGGTCTCCTTCTGACCAGCTATGTTATCTCCAAGCGCCGGGGGTATCCGACACATCCGCGCGCGACCTTGCCTCAAATTTTCACCGCGTTCACCCAAAGCGTCTGGGCCGCCGCATTGCCGTTCCTGATTATCGGCGGGCTGCTCAGCGGTATCTTCTCTGTGACAGAGGCAGCCTGCGTTGCGGTTGTCTACACGCTTTTCGTCGGACTTGTCGTTTATCGCGAACTCAGGTTTACCGACCTGCCGCGCGTCTTCATGATCGCAACGGTGAAATGTGGGACAATGATGTCCGTTGCCGCCGCCGCATTGATTTTTGCTTGGGTTCTGACCGTGATGGAAGTGCCCCAGGCGCTCGCCGCTGCGATTCTGACGGTGTCCGACAACAAGTATGTCATCCTGATGCTTCTGAACGTGTTCTTTCTGATCATCGGCACGTTCATGGAGCCAAAGGCCTCGATGTTGATCCTGTTGCCAGTCCTGCTGCCGGTTATCCCCCAGTTCGACATCGATCTGATCCATTTCGGCATCATTTTCATCTTTAACGCATTGATCGGACTGATCACCCCGCCGGTCGGGCTAGTCCTGAACCTTGCGGCAAAGATCGGCGGGGTCAGCATCGACAAAGCGTCCATCGCGGCCCTGCCTTTTCTGGGTACGATGCTGCTGATCCTGATGGTCATCACCTATATGCCGGCGCTCATCCTGTGGCTGCCCGGCATGCTTTGAACGTTCAATACTAGGGAGGAAAACTATGAAACACGTTCTCAACTTCGCTGCCGGTGCTGCCATTGCGGCCTTGACGGCGCTGCCCGCTCTGGCGGAAACGAAACTGAAACTGGCGCATGTCGCCGACCCATCGCATCCGGTGAATGCCGCAGCATTAACCTTTGCCCGGGTGGCAGCAGACCTTTCGGATGGCGACATTCAGGTCAGCGTGTTTCCCAACAGCCAGCTTGGCAAGGCGTCTGAGGCGATGGAAGGGATCCAGCTTGGCACGGTAGATATCTCGATTGATGCGCTTGGCGCACTGTCTGCCTATCACCCGGCGGCTGGCATCGACAGCATGCCTTATGCTTTCAACGATGGTGACCATTACATGGCAGTTTGGGACGGACCCGTCGGCAAGGAAATCAAAGAGGTTTTCGCCTCGGAAACCAACTTCCGCATTATGGGTCATATGTTCCGGGGCACGCGTGAGCTGACCTCTAATGTCGAGGTGCGTTCGATGGAAGACCTTGCGGGTCTGAAGATGCGTGTGACCCCAATCAAGGAACGGCTGGAAACGTGGAAGGCCTTCGGGGCGGCACCAACGCCCATGGCATGGTCAGAAGTGTTTACTTCGCTTCAGCAGGGCGTGATCGACGCCCAGGAAAACCCGGTGGCGGTCGCGCTGTCCCAAAAGCTGTATGAGGTGCAGAAATACCTGATCCTGACCTCGCACATGGCCAACGGCTTCACTTTCATCATGAATGAAGAGAAATTCCAGGCCATGACGATGCAAAACCAACTGGCCCTGCGGGGTGCCGCGCTCGCCGCTGCGGCCGAGTTCAGCGCCAAGGTTGAAGCTGACCGCGAGACGACAATTGCCAAACTTAAGGACCTTGGCATGGAAGTGATCGAGATCGACCAGGCGCCATTCCGCGAGAAGGCCGTTGAGGTTGTGGCGCTCTTCCCGGAATTGGCACCCTGGTACGAAAAACTCCAGGCTGCACAGTAAACGCTGGAAGAGGACGCCGCATCTTGGCGCGGCGTCCGACCCTGCCACCTGAACGAACAGCATGGAGACATTCGCAATGGCGGAATATCAACCGGATGCGACAGGCGCGCTCAATGGTGTGCGCGTGGTAGACATGACGCGGCTGGCGGCGGGCAACATGCTGACCCACATGCTGGCCGATTTCGGTGCCGAGGTGATCAAGATCGAACGACCTGGTGTCGGAGATGACCTGCGCAGGTTCGGCAAGGCGGAGGTCTGGTGGAAGGAATACGCCCGATCCAAGAAGAGCCTGTCGCTCAACATCAAATCCGATGAGGGCAAAGAGCTTTTTCTGGCTCTTATCGACACAGCGGATGTGCTGGTTGAGAATTTCGTACCCGGTACTCTCGAAAAATGGGGGCTTGGTCCGGATGTCCTCATGACGCGAAGGCCAGAGCTTGTCGTCGTTCGGCTTTCGGGATGGGGCCAGACCGGACCCTACGCCCACAAACCGGGCTTCGGCACCCTGATCGAAGGGCTGTCCGGCTTTGCTGCTATGACCGGTTTTGCGGATCGCCCGCCGTTGCTTCCGCCACTGGCTCTGGCTGATATGGTTGCCGGCACGGCGGGTTTCGGGGCCGTCACGACAGCGCTCTATGCCCGACTGAACGGCAAGGCACAGGGGCAGATCATCGACCTGTCGCTCTTTGAACCGCTCTTCAGCGTATTGGGACCTTGGGTTGCAAACTACGCCGTAACCGGCAAGGTGCCCCTGCGCGAAGGCAACCGGAGCGAGGTCGCAGCGCCGCGCAACGTTTATACCACGTCTGACGGGCGCTATCTAGCGCTTTCGGCCTCTATGCAATCCATGTGGGAAAAGCTCGCCACTGCAATCGGTCGAGGGGACCTCATCGACGACCCGCGCTACCTGACCAATCTGGACCGTGTGAAACATGCCGATGATCTTGATCACATCATCGGTCAGTTCATCGCTGAGAAATCGCTTGACGATAACATGACGTTTTTTGAAGCTGCCGGCTTAACAGTCGGCCCGATCTGCGACCCATCGCAACTGGTCGATCACGAATACATCCGCGGACGCGGCGTAATCGAAGACTACCCAGATCCCGATTTCGGTACTGTCCCCCTGCACACACCCTTCCCACGGCTGAGCAAGACGCCCGGTACCGTGCGTGCGCCCGCGCCCGTGATCGGCCAGCATAACGATGAATTCATCGCCGAGTTGAAACTGTCGGAGAAAGGCCTGGACTGGCTCAAGAAGGCGGGGGTTGCCTGATGTGGCGGGCAGCGCTGTTTATTCCGGCGACCGAGCCGCGATTCCTTGAAAAAGCGGCGGAGCGCGGTGCAGATGCCATCGTTCTTGACCTGGAAGCAAGCGTTGTCGCGGCCCGGAAGACAGAGGCGCGCGAAGCGCTTGAACGGGCCGTCGCGGTGCTGGAAGGCAAAGGCTTGGATATCCTGGTGCGCATCAACATGGGCTGGCGATCGCCCTTTCTCGACATCGAGGCGGCGACGCTGGACAGTGTCGCGGCCATTCTGGTGCCCGACGTGCGCGACGCCACTATTCTAAGGGCCATCGCCGGCCATTTGAACGAGCTGGAAGTCGAGCGCGGGCGCGCCGCCCCGCCCATTGGCCTTGTTCCCCTGATCGAAAGTGCCGAGGGCGTCGAGAACGCTATCGACATCTGCCGGGCTCCCCGCGTCTGCGCGACAGCCCTCGGCATCGAGGATTTCCTGGCGGACATGGCGGCTTTGCCAGATCCCGCGCTCTTGGATAACTTTGCGATGCGCGTGGCATCCGCTGCGCGCGCGGCGGGTATAAGCCCGCTGGGTGTTCCGGAAAGCCTTGCCAATCTGAGCGATCTGGACCGATTTGCCGATGCCGTGGCGCGCGCTAGACGATATGGGTTCGAAGGCGGTTTTGCCGTGCATCCCAAACAGGTCGACGCCCTGAATGCAGGTTTTGCGCCCACGGACGACGAAATCGCCGAGGCCCGCAAGATCATCGAGGCCTCGGACCGCTCGGATGCGGCGGGGATCGGCGCTTTTCAGATGGGTGGCCGCATGATTGACCTGCCGATCGTGCTGCGCGCCAAACGCTTGTTGGAAAAAGCAGAACAAAGCGACTAGTTTATGGCCATGACAGAGATGAAACTGGACGTCCCACGTTCAACCCCGTTACAGGATGCCCCCAAGGCGTCGATGAAGGCGATTGCCTACGACGCGCTCAAAGGCAAAATCCTGACAAATGTCTTTGCCGCCGGTGATTTTATCGACGACGTAGCGGAAGCTGCTGGACTGGGCATGAGCAAGACGCCGGTGCGTGAGGCTTTGCTTTTGCTTGAGGCTGAAGGCCTGGTGGAAGTTCTGCCGCGTCGCGGTATCCGCGTGGTTCCCATCTCTTTGCGGGACATGGAAGAAATCTATCAACTTCTGACAGCGCTGGAGGTGGCCGCCGTCGAAATGATCGTTGCACGCAAACTGTCGCGGGCCCAATTGCGGCCATTAACAGAGGCCTGCGCGGCGATGAGAGACGCGCTTGAAACGGATGCCGGCAATGAGGCTGACGAGGCATTTCACCGCAACATCCTGATCCTTTCCGGCAATCGGCATTTGACCGAAACGGGTTTGCGATACCGTGAAAGGGTTCAGCGCGGGCATCTGATCGCCATGCGCCTGCTGGACAAACCAAGCCTTGAGCTGTCCGCAAAGCGCCACGAAGAATTTGTCGCGTGCTTGCTGTCGGATACGCCCGAAAACGCAGTTGGGCTTCATCGCAAACAGCGGTTTAGGGGAGGGGAACGCGTGCTGGACATCCTTCGAAGTTCCGGGTTGAAGGCCCTGTAGGTGCGCTGAGATGCGATATACCGCAGCGCATTGGGGAACCTATGAAATCCAGGGGCGGGGCGATGACCAACGGCTACACCCTGTTACTGGTGATCCCAACCCATCTGTCATTGGACGCGGCTGGCTGAGTGGTGCTTTTGACCCGAATGTGCGGGTATACAACCCCTCTGTTCGCAAGGGATGGTTGGAGAAACGCGACAGAAACCGCTGGGGCGATGACGCGTTTGTCGAGGTTTCCTGGGATATTGCCCTAGACCTTGTGGCCGATGAACTGAAACGGGCGCGGCGCGACTACGGCAATCAGGCGATCTTCGCGGGTTCCTATGGCTGGGCTAGTGCCGGTCGGTTTCATCACGCTCAATCACAGCTCCGCAGGTTCATGAACCTGATCGGCGGCTACACCGGCGCACGCACGACCTATTCCCATGCCGCCGCGGAAGTCCTGTTTCCATACATCACCGGGTTCTCGAATTCTCAGCTACAAGAGCAGATGACATCCTGGCCAGAGATTGCGGACCACTGCGAGTTGATGCTCTGCTTTGGCGGCATCTCCGGGCGGACAGCACAAATTGCCTCTGCCGGAACCAGTGCGCATGAGGTGGAATCCGAACTCGGTCGAGCTCTTGCAAATGGTATGAAAGTCATCGGCGTTTCACCGGACAAGCGCGACTTTGAGGACATGCCCGGAACCCGCTGGGTCCCGATCCGTCCGGGGACGGATGTCGCGTTCATGTTGGCGGTCGCCTACGAGATCTATGCTGCTGGCCAGCATGATACAGCCTTTCTGGAGCGTTATACAGCGGGGTGGCAGACGTTCGAGGCCTATCTGACCGGAACGTCGGACGGGCAACCGAAATCCGCCGATTGGGCCGCACCCATCACGGATGTAGAGGCCAAGGTAATTCGTGAAATCGCCGCGCAGTTGCCGGTACGTCGAACCATGGTGTCGCTGCCCTGGGGGCTTCAGAGAGCCCACCACGGAGAGCAGCCCATCTGGATGGCATTGAGCCTCGCAGCGATGCTGGGACAGATCGGTCAACCGGGAACCGGCTTCGGATTTGGGTATGGCTCGGTTACACCGGTTGGGCGCGCCGCGCGTTTTCTTTCATGGCCTTCGGTGCCGCAGGGCCAAAACCCGGTAAACGATGTGATCCCGGTCGCGCGCATCGCAGACGCGCTGCTACACCCCGGCGACCCTTATACCTTTGACGGCGGTACCCATATCTATCCTGATCTAAAGCTGGTTTACTGGGCCGGTGGCAACCCGTTCCACCACCATCAGGATCTGTTCCGCCTCGAAAGTGCCTGGCAGCGACCCGAAACAATCATCGTGCACGAGCACAGTTGGACAGCGACCGCGCGGCGGGCAGATATCGTCCTGCCGGCCACCACGCCATTAGAACGTAGCGACATCATGATGAACCGGCGCGATCCGGCGCTGGTCTACATGTCGCCCTTGCGCGCGCCATTGGGCGAGGCGCAGGACGATCATGAGATTTTCGCCTCTCTCGCCGATCGTTTTGACCTGAGAGACAGATTTATCGACGGACGTAGTCAGCAAGAGTGGTTGCGCTGGCTTTGGTCCAGCGCAGAAGGGGTCGCCAGGGATGCAGGATTTGATCTGCCCGGATTCGAAGCCTTTCGTGAAACCGGGATTTTCCTTGTTCCCAAGGGCACCGGACGTCGCGTTTTGTTCGAAGACTATGTTTCGGACCCGGATAGCAATCCCCTGAATACTCAAAGCGGTCGGTTGCAGATCGCCTCGCCCGAAATCGCGGCAATGGGTCTGCCGGACTGCCCCGGACACCCGGTGTGGCGTTCACCGGTTGAGGGTGCCGAAGATGTTGGGCGCGGTATGCTCCACCTCATTTCACCGCAACCGCGTTCGCGCCTCCATGGACAGCTAGATACCGGCGCAACGTCCCGTTCGGCCAAGATCGCAGGCCGCGAAGCCTGCCGGCTCCATCCGGCAACCGCCCGGCGCTTGGGGATTGCTGACGGGGATATTGTGCTTCTCGAAAATTCACGCGGTGCCTGTCTTGCGGGTGCTTTTCTGGATGATTGCCTCCGCGAGGATTGCGTCAGTCTGCCCACAGGTGCCTGGTTTGATCCGCAGGACGTGGCAGGCCGCCGGATTGATGTACACGGCAATCCGAACGTCCTGACAATTGATCTTGGCGCTTCTGGCCTTTCGCAAGGGAACATAGCGCACACCGCAACGGTCAATGTCAGTCGATTTCGTGGGCCATCGATTGACAAAAGTGTTCACATGCGGCCAAAAACCGCAAGACCCGACAACTGATCAGCACGACCTTGCCACATTCGTCAATTAAGTATGCTAATGGGATACACCCCAAGATATTTGCCGTACAACGGACTCTCGCATTCCGGCGAAAGCAATCTCTTAGTTTAACATAAACTTCATTATGCGCCGACATACTTAGTGTTGTGATAGTATATTATCGTATGTATGCTGAACTCTATCACAGAGGGCCCTCAGTATGCACCATCTACTCAAGAAACTCCTCCCCTCGGTCGCAGTCGCTTTGACTGTGACAAGTTCTTCGCTGCCGATGCCCGCCCGCGCGCAGACATACCCGATCGATTGCGCGATCCTCCTGTGCCTGTCTGGTGGCTGGCCTGCTTCCGTGCCATGCGCCAGAGCCCGCGCCGAATTCATCCGACGCATTACGCCTTGGCCGGTGGAACCCCCGCTTCAAATCTGGCGCTGTCCTATGGGCGCGTCCTTTGAGACAGCTCCAGCAGCAAACAGTGCTGACCGCATCTTTGAAGCGTTCTTCCAGAGCAACAGCACTGGACCGCGACAATCCTTTACAGCGCACGATACCGCTGATCCATTTATGGCTGCTTGGCGCATTCCAGAAACACCTAGTGACTTCGTTCCTGCCGACCAGGCCCTTCGGCTCATTCAAGATCGCGCGGACATCGATATCAGCGGACCTGAGTTCAACTTCGTACGATCCATCCGAGTCTTCGATGTCCGGTATGCGCGACAGCATGAATCCGGACGTGACGGCGACTGCAACCGTAGCGCCACCGTGGTCCTCGGCACATACGGAACCCAAGGCGATTTCGCCTGGCAGAGGTCTTCCATCACCGCCCTACCCTCCGCCCATATCGGCCTCGAACGCTGGGGCCAGAATTGCCCCGGTATCTATCATCGATCCGTCTTCGTCGATTGGCGCGACTACGAGGGCAACTACGGCTTTGAGCAGGTGAACTACTGACCTGCCACCGCATTGGCTTGTCACGGAACTCGGCTTCTTTGACTTGTACGACGGCACCGCGTACCCGTCGCGGTCCACAAGCAAATTGGCATTTCGGCAAACACTGAGGGTTCTCACCTCACCCGCCCCCGTCTCTTCCGATCTGCGTGAGCGCGTCGAAGTCAATTTCCTGTTTCTGTTCCGCCGTGAGATCCGGCCGGATTTCCGACACCGGCTGGGGCCCGTGGACGTCCCACATCACCGCATGCCCGCCTGTACTCCAGCGATAAACCCAACCAACAATGCTGCACCCATCGGTCCCGATCAGATTGGCGATCGCGACGCCCTCACCTTTATCATCGTTCACTTTCTACTGACTTCCTGCACTATGGCGCTGAATTTGCGGCATGGTGTCACAAAGCGCTCACTCGCGCCGTAGGCCGCACGTGGTAGATGTTGGCTAACTGCTCTTCATTGAGGTAGCTGGTCTCACGCGGGGACATCCAAAGCGGAGCGTCCCAAAATTGCATTGTTTTCAAATCTTGTGGTCGGGCTCCGTGGCGGCTTCGACGATCGCCAGAACCTCCGATAAGTCGAAGCCAAGCGCCCGGGACAATACGATGAACTCGACAACGTCGATCCGTCGCTGGCCACTTTCAATGCGCGCCACGAGAGACTGATGACAGTCGAGCCTGTCCGCCAAGTCTTTCTGCCCCAGACCCGCGTGTTTTCGGGCCTCGACCAAAGACTGACAAAGGGCCAGATGCCCGGTACTCCAGATTGTTTTCGACACGCGTCACATACCTTTTGTGACGTCGCTAGCGGATGAAATCTGTTATCTAAAAAGTAGATATTTGAGGGTGTTATCGGCGTCTGGTTTCCGTCGGGTGCAATCCTGATGCACACCCAATCGCCCATCAATCCCCCACCAGTTCCAGAAACCGCCCGTAGTCCTGACTGACTTCGCGGGCTTCCTCAAAAGCCCGCGCACGCTCCTGCTCGAGGCAGCGGAAGTAGTCCTGAATGTCTGTGATGTAGACCTCAAAGTCCCGCCGGATGATGTCGGCATAATCCTTGGCCGCTTGCGAATCGCTTGGAACGAAAGGTCGAACCGGGACGAGGCAGGATTCGGCCTGGCTTGCGACCGGAGCGAGCATCAGAAAGGCCGCAGCCTGCATCGTCACCCATCGGCTCAACCGCAGGTTTCTGAAACCCCTATTTTCCTTGATAGACGCCAATGGCCGTGCCTAGAGTTTGAGTAACCGAGATACAGCCGTATCTGCCGCCTTATATCTTGCGGTTATTAATATACTATCGTAACTCTGGGCTTCAAGTGGGAATGCCCGGACGTTGCGCCCATTGAGAAAGCGTGAGCCGGGCCATGAACTGGGACATCGAAGCACCAAATGTGGTTACGGAAGCACGTTTCCGCGAACTCGTGGAAAGTGGCTATAGCGCTGAAATCCTGTGCCAGGAATCGGCACACAAGAAGGGCCCGAGTTATTACGGGGTCTGGATCATGCGTGTCGTGTCAGACGAGGGCGTGGAAAAGCTGTTGGTCACGGCCCGCACCCGGACAACCTATAACGACATCAAGATCCGCGAATTCAAAACCATCACCGGCGTGGTTTCCTTCCTCATCGGGATCGGCTTCTCCCATGCCGATGTGCCGCTCGAAGAAGGCCAGCGGACGACACACAAGCTGGCTGCGACGGACAGGGGCGGCAGCAAGTAGTCTCCTCCTTTTCTGGTATCTCGCGGGTCCAGCCACAGCCCAGATGGTTCTGGTCATGGAGAGCGATGGCTCTCTGAGCCCTTCTCGCTCTCAGGACAGCTTTGCCCGAAACTACAATGACGGCATCGGCCAGGGTTCGGCGTCAGATAATCTGTCGATCTTTGGTGAGCGAGATGCTGAGCCAGAAGACATCCAATTGGCAGCCCTGTCGCGGCCAGCTACCCTGCCCCGCGCCGATGTTCTGGCGGCCATAGAGGCCACGGCTCTTCGTTACGCCGGTCATCCTGCACTGCGCCGCGCTGATCTCTCAGTCCGAGACTGGCTGACCCTCTATCGCGCCAATATCGAGGTCGAGAGCGCCTACCGGCAGGATGCTGTCTCAAGCGCGGGCGCCATCGGCCTCGGTCAATTGATGCCTGCAACGGCGCGCGATCTCGGCGTTGACCCGCGCGATCCACTTCAAAACCTCGACGGCTCCGCCCGATACCTCGCGATGATGTTGGAGACGTTTGGCGATCCGCGGCTCGCGCTCGCGGCCTACAACGCCGGACCGGATGCGGTCCGCCAGTATGGCGGCATTCCCCCCTACCGAGAAACCCAGAACCACGTGGCCCGTGTGATGGCCGTCGTGGCCCGATTGGAAGGATCAAATTCATGAAGCACATTTGTAACCTGTTTATTGCCTCGCTCGCACTCTTCCTGCTCATTGCCGAACCGGCCCTCGCGCAAAGCATCGACCTCTCCCCGATCCAGAGCCTGCTGCAAGGCATCGTCGATGCGCTGACCGGCCCGCTTGGCGTCGTCATCGCCACGCTCGCCGTTCTGGGCGTCTTCCTCAGCTGGTTCTTCAACATTATCGATCTCCGCCAGGCGCTCTGGGTGCTTGTCGGCATCGCCGGTGTTGCCGCCGCTCCCACCATCGTTGCTGCGGTCTTTGCCGGTGGCTGAGCGCTCGCCCCTCTTTCTGGGCCTCGTGCGGCCGCCCAAGCTTCTGGGCCTGCCCATCATGTACGCGATGGTCTGGCTCTTCGGCTCGGTGCTCTTGTTCGTCTGGGTCCAGCACATCGCTGTACTGGGCGTGGCCGCCCTGCTCTATCCCGTGCTTTGGAAGGCGGCAGATTGGGATCCGCGCTTCATCGACGTGATGATGACGGCGCTGCAGGAGACACCGCCGACGCGCAACCGCTCGATCCATGGCGGGGACAGTTATGCACCCTAGTAGAGCCCTAGATGAAGCCGTCGATCTCCGGACTATGACGCCCGACTGGTATGCCCGCGAAACCCGCCTCGCGCATATGCTGCCCTATGTCAGCCTCGTCGATGACCGGACCGTACGGACGCGGGTCAACGAGCTCTTCCAGTGCATCCGGCTCGATGGGGTCAACAGCTACACCACGGATGATGCCTATCTCGACAAAGTGACCGCGCTCTTTGCCCGGATCATCGCGCAGCTTGGGCCGGAGTTCAGCTACTACGTCCACAAGGTCTCGAAGGCGATCAAGCCGGACCTCGAGCCCGTGCGCGAAGACAGTTTTGCAGGAGAAGTTGACCGTCTCTGGCGCAAAAAACTCGAATCCAGTGGGTTGCGTGACAAAACCTTGACGCTCACAGTCATTCACCGCCCGCCCCCTAAGAGCGTCCTGCCCTTCCTGAACCGCAGCGCACCGAATCGTCTCAAGGAAGCAACCGAGAAGCGCCTGCGCCGTCTGGGCGAAGCCGTGAACGTCTTTCTCTCCGGTCTGACGGAGCTGAACCCGCGTGTGCTCCAGGCCAAGAGTGGTGAGTTGATCGGCTTTCTGGGTGCCCTCAACACCGGCCAGGAATTGCCGCTCTATCCGGCGAACACCTACGGCTTCCTGTCCTTTAATGTCGCCAATACCAGGGTGACGTTTCAGGGGGATCACTTCGAGCTCTCCGAAGGCGTCGTGGGTCACCGTTTTGGGAAGAGCTTCACCATCGGAGAATACTCCGAGGCCACCTCCTGCACCATGTTCGACATGCTGAACCTGCCGGTCGACATGATCGTCACGCATTCCTTCACACCGATCAATTCCAACCTCATGGCGGGCCGCATAAAGCGACAAAAACGCCAGATGCAGGCCAGCCAGGACGCGGCCCTTTCGCTCATGGAAGCCCTCGATATCGCCGCCGATGATCTCGAAGCCAAGCGCCAGAGCTTCGGCGAGCACCACATGGTCGTGACGCTCTTCTGCGATACACTGGACGAGCTTCAAACGCTCAGCGCCGAGATCGTCAACGCCGCCGCTGCCGAAGGCGTGAAAATGATCGGCGAGCGGGTCGCGGCAAAGGCGCATTATATGAGCCAGCATCCCGGCAATCAACGGAAACGCGTCCGTGCGAGCGCGATCACCAATCGCAACTTCGCGGATTTCGCGGCGTTTCATCGGACCCAGCTCGGCAAGCCTGCTGAGAAAACCCCCTGGGGCAAAGTCATCACCTATCTGCCCACGCCTGAGCAGAGCGCCTACCGGTTTTCTTATCACGAACAAGGATCGCCCGACAAAGAACCCACCAGCGGGCATACCCTGATCATGGGACGGCCCGGCTCAGGCAAATCAGTCCTCTCAGCCTTTCTAATGACGCAAGCCCGACGAGCAGGGGCGCGGATCTTCGTCTTCGATTACCGTCTCGGCATGGAGATGGCGGTCCGCGCTAATGGCGGGCGCTACGCGTCTTTGAAAGCCGGCCAACCCACCGGTCTTAACCCGCTCTGGACAGAAACCGATAGTCGCGGCACCGCCTGGCTCTCGGACTGGCTCACCACCCTGCTCTATCGCGCCGACAAGCCGCTCACGCCAGCGCAGACCAACCGCATCCAAGAAGTCGTGCGCCAGAACGCGCAGGCCTCGAACCCCGCCTTGCGGAACTGGCGAGATTTCGCGTCGCTCTTTGTGTCGACCGATGATGGCGGCGATTTGCACCAGCGATTGCTCGAATGGACCGAAGAGGGCCGCTACGGCTGGATCTTCGGACCGACACTGGAAGACACCTTCTCGCTGGAAGGCGACGTGGTTGGCTTCGATCTCACCGGTATTCTCGATAGCGAGGCCGAGAAGGAACGGATGGCCGTTCTTTCCTATCTCTTCCGCAGGGTCGAGCGCGAGATCGAGGACCGCCGCCCCACAATCATCGTGATCGACGAGGCCTGGAAGGCGCTCGACAACGCGTATTTCGCAGAACGGCTATCGAACTGGCTGGTGACCGCGCGCAAGCAAAACACCGTCGCGGTGATGATGACCCAATACGCCAGTCAGCTCGAGCGCACCCGGACCGGCAAGACCATCGTCGAGGCCGTGCCCACGCAAATCCTTCTCCCGAACATCCGCGCCCATGCCGCCGATTACGCGATGCTGAACCTCTATGAGAAGGAACTCGACGTGCTTCTCAACACCGGCAGCGACAGCCGCCTTGCTCTTATCCGTGATGACCAGGGCTCCATCGTCGTTGATGCCGATCTCAGCGCTCTCGGGCCAAATCTCACCATCCTCGGCGGCATGGAAAAAGGCGAAGCGCTCGCCGGCACCGATTACCGCGACCGCCCCGACTTCTGGAGGCTTTCATGATCCGTATTTTGTTCCTTATCGCCACGCTCGGAGTGCTGGCCTCCTGCGCACGGTACCAGGAACCGCAGGCCAATTGCTTCACTTTCCTGGCCTCGACAGCCCCCGTCGCGCCGGATTGCAGCTTCACGCCGCTTGGCGCTCCGGAGGGTGAAGTTGAAGTCTAGGCTGCCTCATATCCTGGCCCTTTGCCTGCTGCCCGGCATCGCCTTTCCCCAAGGTGTGCCGACCACTGACAGCGGGCTGACCGCGCGCGATATCGTCGAAACAGGCGATCGCGAGGCCGACCTCGCAGTTCAGGCCGACAAGCTTGCTGTGCGTGAACTCATCGCCGAGATCGAACGCGAGCAACTAGCCACCCTGCAACGCATCCTTGATGCCCAGACAAGCTTTGGCGGGCAGGGCCTGCCAGCGATGGTCTCAGGACTGGAGAACGGCGGCGGCGATCCGGACCGTTCCGTCGAAGCCGTCTATGGAAGTGCCGAGGTCGACCCTAATCCCGGCGGCGCACAAATGTTCGGGGATGCAGCGAAAAACATCGAACAACTCATCATCCGCGTCGCCCAGGAAACCAGCGGGTTTGCGGGTGTAGGACGTGCAGGCCTTTCCTCCGTCCAATGGCGCGCCCTTCTGCAAGCACTCATCTGGCAGGAAAGCCGCTTTACCATCGGCGCGCGCTCACCCGTCGGGGCCTTTGGCCTCACCCAGATCATGCCCGGCACCGCCAGCGATCTCGGCATCAACCCGGAGTATTACGACAGCCCCTACCTGCAGGTGCACGGCGGCGCGCGCTATCTCGCAACGCAACTGAACACCTTCGACGGTAATATCATCAACGCGCTCGCGGCCTATAATGCCGGCCCCGGCCGGGTGTTCGAATATGGCGGCGTCCCACCCTTTGCCGAGACCCAGCATTACGTCGCGGTCATACCCGAACGCTACAACCTCTATTTGAGCCGCATCGGCGGGATCGAAGCGCTCGGCACGATCGATCCAGCGCTTTTGGCCAATGCGAACCTCTCGATCACGGGGCATGGCGCGGCTTTCTATGGCAACAACTCGGCCAGCACGATCCGGCAGGCCGCGCTACGTATTGCGGACATCGTCGGGCGGATTTCCGAAACCGACGATGTGCAAGAGAGTGTCGCGCTCAACACCTATGCCCGCGCCGAACTCGTGCGCCTCGTCGCCGCGCGCATCCGGCTTCAGGCCGCCCGCACCCGCGCGCTCTCCGCCGAGGAGCTGGCCCAGGCCAGCGCTCGTATGGCCGAAGGCGCCTTCATGGAATTCACGATCAGGGAGATTGAATGATGGGACATTTGCTCATGAAGACGGCCTTGGCCACGACACTTGGGATCGGTCTGCATCTCGGCACCTTCACCCCTGTCCTCGCACAAGGCGTGCCTGTCGTCGACACCCAGAACATTGCGCAAAATATCCAGCAGCTCCGGCAGATGATCGAGGACGAGATCCTGCAAAACGAGCAGCTGACGCAGCTTCGCGAACAGCTTGCGACACTCACGGACCAACTCGCGGAGCTGCAACGAACCTATGAGGCGCTCACCCGACTTGCCGAACTGCCGGAAATCATCCGCACCGAGATGGAAGACGAGTTGAATGGCCTGCTCGATCAGGAATTCGGAGACATCCTCGCCACCATCGAAGCCATCAAGACGGGTGATTTCTCTGGGTTGTCCGGCTCCGGCGCGGGCGAGATCGAAACCCAGATGGACCGGGTGCTTGCGGATCTCGGTTTTGACGATGACACGCTCTCCGAGATGGCGACCAGCGGCAATCCCGGGGCCAACCGTGTGGCGACGCAAGCCACGACCGGGGCGCTCGTCTCGGCCGCGGCCCAGAACAGTTATGAGGATGCAGGGCAATCGCTCGAGCGCGTCGACCGGCTCGTCGGGCTGATCGATGACATGGACGAACTCAAGGAAAGCATCGATCTCAACACGCGCGTGACGGCGGAACTGGCGATCGCGCTCGTGGCCATGTGGCAGCTCGAAGCCGTGCAAACCGTGGGCGACGGCACGGGCGGTGTGATCGATGCCGCCACCATCGCAGAGGAGCAGCGCTTCATGGACTTTACGCTGCCGGATCTGCGCGCAGATTAATTCAGGGGTGTGACGCGTGGTGAGTGAACAGGAAATCATCGAAGAAGAGCTGGTCTATGGTGCCCTGCGCCGCGAACGGCTCTGGCAACGCCTTGGGCTCATCGGTCTGATCTTCGGCATCCTCGGATGCCTGAGCGCGGCGGCTGTCGCGATCCTCGATGTCGATCCGCCACCCGTGGTCGTACCCTATGATCCCGCCACCGGCTTTGCCCTGCCCGAGGCTTCAGTGGGCGCGACTTCGGTCACAGCCAACCAGGCGATCATCGAGGCGGAGGTCTTTCGCTATGTGACCGATCGCGAGGTCTACAATCAGCTCGATAACGATCTGCGCATCCGCAGCGTTCTGCGCCGCTCTGACGGGGCCGCCGAGAGCGGGCTGCGCCAGATCTGGAACAGCGCCAATGAGAACTACCCACCGACAGTTTACGGCCCCAATGCCCGGCTCGATGTGGAAATTCTCAGCATCAACCGGATCGGCACCAACCGCGCCACGGTCCGCCTGCGCAAGCGCCTGACGTCCATCAATGGGGTTCAGACCGGGCTCTTCACCGCCACGCTGCTTTTCGAGTTCCGCCCGGAAACCCGCCGCTCAATCGACGAGGTCTGGACCAACCCCTTCGGCTTCACGGTCCTCGAATATTCCATCCGCTCCGACAGATTGGAGAACTGATCTTGTTGCTCGTACGAATTGCAGTTGTTGTCCTTATCGTTTTGCTGCCGGGTTTGGTCGCAGCCGAAGCCATCCCGCGCGGTGGGCCCAATGACAATCGGGTGCGGCTGGCCACCTACCAGGAAGGCCAAGTCTATCGTCTGAATGTCTCGCTCACCCACGTCACCACCATCGAGTTCGGCGAGGGCGAAAGCATCCGCTCAATCATCGCAGGCGACATGGAAGGGTTTGAGATCGACGGTGTCCCGGGTGGCCAAGCCTTCGCGATCAAGCCCGTCGCGCGCGGCGTGCATACCAATGTGACCGTCTATACCAACCGCCGCAGCTACTACTTCAACGTCCAGGAAACCCGCAGCCCGACCTTTTACGTGATCCAGTTCCGCTACCCCGAGGACAATACACGTCCGACGCGTGCCATCGCCGCCCAAGCGCCGAACTACAATTACGGTGCCAGCGCGCGCACCGAGTTCACCCCGACCCGCGTCTGGGATGACGGAACCTTCACGTATTTCGAATTTCCGCGGAACGCACCGGTGCCAGCGATCTTCCGTCACGCCAATGGCCGGGAACGGACAGTCAACACGCAAGCCACCGAGGACGGCGTGATCCGGGTTTCAGGCGTGAACCGGCAATGGGTGCTGCGGATCGGGGAAGAGGCGGTCTGTATCGAGGCCACACCACCTGCGGGGGTAGGCTCTTGAGCGATACTGGAAACGCAGAACTTGAGAAACGCCTCGCTGCCCTCGAACAAGGCAAGGGCGCAAGTTCGCCCCCTGCCCCACGGCGCTCACCGCTGCTCGCTTTGGTCGTCGTCCTCGTGATCGGCGCGGGAGGTGCATTGCTCTATCTCCTTTCCCAACCCGAGGAAGAAGAAGCCCTGCCAACGGCCACACCGGACGTATTCCAAAACGAAGGCGACGGGTTCGGCGCCATCGAAACCCTGCCCCCGCGTGAGCCAGAGGTGGTTCTGGTCGCGCCGGAACCGGTGGAACCCAATGCAGAACTTCTCGCCCAGCTCGCAGCCCTTCAGGCCCAGATCGAGGAATTGCGCAACACCCCCGAGCCGGTGGTCCAGGAAGATACCGCAGCAGCCGACGCCATCGACGCGCTGACAGCCCAGATCGCGGCTCTGCAAACGGCGTCTGAAGCCGCGCAGCAACAGTTTCGCGATGAGCTCACAGCCCGGGATCGCCAGCTGGAGCAACTCCGCATGGACCTCGAACTTGCGCAGCTCGAAGCCAACCGCCCCCTTCCCGCACCCATCGGCCCTACCGAGGACGAGCTGCGCGCGCGGGAAGAGGAACGTCTCCGCCGCGAGGAAGAAGCAAGGCGGCTCGCGGAACTTGAACGCCGCGCGGCCGAGGAGCGTGCGTTTCAGGAGCGCCGCATCACCTCGCCCACCATCGCCTTTGGTGGCACCTCAGGCGCGAATGAGACGGCCCTGACCGAGCGCACTTTTGGCGAGGTGACGGATTTCGTGCTGAATGGCGCGCTGCCCACCACGGTCACGCAAGCTGAGGTCATCGCAAACCCGTCCAACACCATCATCCAGGGCACGATGATCCAAGCCGTCATGGAAACCGCCCTCGACAGCTCCCTGCCCGGCCAGACCCGGGCCGTGGTCTCCGAAGATGTCTACAGTTTCGATGGCTCGCGCCTCCTGATCCCGCGCGGCTCCCGTCTCATCGGGCGCTATCGCTCTGGCGTCGATATCGCGCAGCGCCGGGTCACCATCGCCTGGGACCGGATCATCCTGCCTGACAATCAAACCATCCAGATCAGCTCCTTCGGGGGTGATGAACTGGGCCGCTCCGGCGTGACCGGCTTTGTCGATACCCGCTTTGATGAGCGCTTTGGCTCGGCAGCGCTAATTTCTCTGATCTCCGCAGCGCCAAGTGCTGCAGCTGCAAACGTGCAGGACGAGACCACCGCGGATGTGCTCGAAGACGTGGGCGATGATCTCGCCGATGCCACGGACAGCGTGATCGGCGACTACCTCTCGATCGGCCCCGTTATCTATGTCGACCAGGGGGCCCGCGTCACGGTGATGGTCGACCGCGATCTGGAGATATTCTGAGCCCATGTCGCTGAGTTATCTCCAGACCTCGCTCGACCGGATTGACGCCGCCGCACGTGACGATGTCATCGAGATCTGCATCAACCCTGACGGCACCTGCTGGGGAGAATTCCAGGGCGATCACTTCATGCGAAAGCTGGATCAAAAGCTGAACGCAACAGAAGTGAAGGACCTCGGCAACCAGATCGCCTCTTCCGCAAACACCACGATGAGCAAAGACCGCCCGATCGTCTCGGTTTCAATCACCTACAAGGACCGTCCGATCCGGGCTCAGGTGATCACACCACCCGCCGTGCTAACGGCGATGTCGATCAGCCTTCGGTTCTTTTCAAGCCTGCCGCTCGACGGGATCGCGCTCGATTTCCTCTATGGCAAGGAACGCAAGCTAGAAGAACTCCGCCTCGAGAAAACCCGCGAACTGCGCGAAGTGGTGGCCGCGGGAGTGATCGACGATGCGCTGGCCTTTTGCGTCGACAACAAGCTTAACATGATCGTCTCGGGCGGCACCTCCACCGGCAAGACCGTCGCCGCGCGGAAGATCCTCTCTCATGTGCCATCAGAGGAACGCATCGTCACCATCGAGGAAGCCGCCGAGCTTCTGCCGACCCAGCCCAATGCCGTAACACTGATTGCCAATCGCGACGCGGAGTTCCAGACGGCCGATGTGCTGCTCACAGCAACGCTGCGGATGCGCCCCGACCGGATCATCCTCGGCGAGGTGCGCGGCAAGGAGGCCATGACCTTCCTCGAAGCCATCAACACGGGCCATGGCGGGTCCATGACCACCCTTCATGCCGAAACCCCGCAATTGGCCGTACAGCGTCTGGCCATCGCCGCGCTCAAGACCGAGATCCCGATGACCTATGCCGACATGATCCAATACATCGAGAATTCCATCGACGTGATCATCCAGGCCGGTCGCCACGACGGCAGGCGCGGCATCACCGAATTCTACCTCCCCGGCGCCAATGAGATCGGAGCTTCCCAATGAAGACCTTTGAATATGACATCCTCAGCTTCCCCATGACCCGAAAGACCAGCCTTTCCGATATGAAGAACACCCTGAATGCGAAAGGCGCAGATGGCTGGGAGGTCGTGTCGATCAGCTCGTCGGAATTCGCGAATGTCGGGCACACGGTCTTTCTGAAGCGCGAAACCACCACAACCGGAGCCACGGCATGAGGCTGACACGGCTAACCGTTGCTTTGACCGGGATGGCCCTGAGCCTACTGGCTGTCCCCGCCTTCGCCGAGCGCAATCTAGTGCCGACCCTTGATCACAGCTTCAACGTCTGTCCGGACCGGCCCGCTGAGCCCAGCTGGATGCAGGAAATCCCCCTGCGCCAAGCCTATCAGCGCGTGTTGGTCCAAGACATCTACCGCGCCCAAAACCTCGAGCGCATCGTCGAGAGCGGCAACTGCGATTGCGAGACCCGGTTCCCCTCTTGGGACGCGGCTGAGGGGGTGTTTCATGAGCGCTACGCCAGTGACGAACGTTGGAAAATGTTGGAAGCATCCGAGGCATATAACCGGCGCGCCAACGACGTTCGCCTTGAGGCCGAAGCCATCTGCAAAGCCGCGGGCAATTGGTAAGGCAGCCCCGCTATGAGCGTCGTCACCTACTTCGTTGAAACCTCCCAGGGCTATCTCGACACCGCCGCAGAAACCCAGTTCGGATCGGTTGCGGCAACGGTCGGAACACTTCTGGTTTTGGGCACTACGCTCGTGGTGATCCTCGTCTTCCTGAACATGATCTACCAGTACAAAGCGATGGATGGCCGCACGGCCTTCTGGCTCGCGGTCAAGATCGGACTGATCGGGATATTCTCCACTAATTGGGTGCAGTTCAACGCGCTTTCCGCCGCTATCCTGGATGGCATCGACAGTATTGCGGGCGCGCTTGTCGCCTCGGTCGGTGGCGGTACCCCCGGCCCTTCTGGGACCTTCGCGGAAGAATTCGACCGGCTGATCGCGGATCTAGGGGACTATCTGAACGCTGCCGGGTCCGAGCTGAACTGGATGGCTGGCGCCATGCTCGACATTGTCGGGGTCCTCTTGCTCTCGATCCTCGGCGGGCTGGCCGCCTTCATCCTCGTTGCCTCGCGCCTGATGATCGCACTTCTGATCGGGATTGCTCCGGTGATGATCTTCCTGACCCTTTTCGAGGTGACCAAAGATTACTTCGCGCGCTGGCTGTCGGCGCTGGTTTCCTTCGCGCTCTACCCCATCGTCGTCGCAGGTGTGTTCGCGACGATCACAGGTGTATCATCAGCACTCATTGGTGAACTTGGCGACCCGGAAGGGGCCTCAAATATAGGCGCACTCATCCCCTTCTTCATGATGGTCCTCATGGCCAAGGGCTTCATTATCGCAACGCCATTCATCGTCCGCGCAATCTCCGGCAACATCATGATGCCCGCCCTCTCCGGCGGTCTTGGAGGCGGTTACAGCTTCGCCCGCGCCGCAATGGGCAGCCAGCAGGCCTACAATCGCTACTTGATCGGCGGGGCAAGTGGGGTGGAATATGCAGCGCTAAGAGCGCGGCAATTCTTCGGAGTGCAGCAGATGCCAGTGCGGCAGGGGATGGGGCAGACAGGTCAGGCAGGTGGCACAGGGTCACCGGGGGCCGGGTCTCAAATGCTGGCGCAACTGGCGAGACTAGGAAGGTTGGGCCGGCGTTGAATTCTCTAGGGTAGGTGCTTGTTTGGGCAGTTCCCAAGTTCGAGAAACCTCAACATTCAGTTGATACCAAGTTTGTGGAAAAACACGCGATTCCGCATCTCGGCATCGCGCAGGACTTTGTCCCAACTCAAAACCTCCATGTAGAGATTGTTGTTGCCGAACCATTTGAACCATCCCCCGCCGTCCGGCATGGGAGTGAAGTCTTTTTCCATTTTCAGCCATTCTTTGACCTTCTCTGTGATTTCACACATAACGTAGCCATAAAATGGGGTGTTTTCAGCGACTTGAATTGGGCGTCCTTTCGGAGTCTTGAACTTCCCTTTTTTAATGCTGTTCACGTATCGAACGATCTGCTGGACCGGGTCTTCTTTCGACGACGGGTTCGCGAAATCATCGCGCCCAGGCTTTTTGAACTCGAAAACGGTGATCGGATTGCTCGCCTCGTTATCGCCCCGGAACAATACCGGCTTGTCGAACACGAGGATGTCAGGACGCTCAGACGTTCCTCCGTCCAAGGGTTTGTCTGAGTGCACAAAAAACGTGAAATTAAGGCGCTCGTCTATGATCCAGAGGTTGTGATCATCGTAGGCCGTGGCCGCGGAATCGCCTTTTCGAGGGAAGATGATGTCATGGACGGTGCCTTCGGATGGATACTTTTGTTCATCCGTGAGCTCAAAGCTTCTTCCGAAGAGAGTGAGCACATGCTTTCGTAGTGCAATATAGTGGATCAGGTCGTTTCGGCTGGTCCTTGATATCTGATCCAGTATCTTGGGCAGTCCATCTTTGAGCCCAGCTGCGTCCGTTTCACTGAGCATCTTATCAACTTGCTGCCTGATGGCGACTTCCTGAGAGAACTTCTCCCTCTGAAATACCGTCTCAATCTGTTCAGGCGTGGGATTGTAGGGCATGGACGACAGGTCGATGTCTTCCGCGATTGTCCGGTGCCAAGGCGCAGAATCTTCGACGTAGCTGCGCACCTGTGTGCGTTTTTTCTCCTGTCTCGCGGTGATTGTGTCACCAAGGGCGTCGCGTGCGATGTACGCTGCTGCCTGCTCGATTTCGGCCTGTGAGATAGGATGAAGCAGGTCTTCGCCTTTTGGGAAATCGAAACCGCCACGCTCGAGCGATACGTTGGCATCGAGATACGGGCCGAAGACATACGCCTTGACGATGTAGTTGCGATCCGGTTCTTCGCCTTCAGATGATCCCTCTTCAAAAAATTCATCAACGAATTCTGGCACGAAGCTATGGATTGCCGTGTCTGTGACCTCTCGGCGGTCTGCAACCAAGCTGATCTTGCTCTTCTGATTTCGCGGCGAGTAAAGCTTGAACACGCGAACTTGGAACGTCTGCTCTTTGTCCCCAGATCCCAGAACGATCCTACCATCTTGAAGCGGGATCTCCTTGATCATCGCAGCCAGCTGGTTGCTGACAAAATCGTTAAGGATGATCCGACCTGTTCCGTCTTCCTCGGAAATCCCGATCTCTGGACACTGATAGTCGGCGTCGATGAAGTACGGCAGAAGCCGCTCCACCAGTGTGCGAGCTATTGTCTTGACCTTCTTGTCGGGAAACGCTCGCTTGACCTTGCGCATGGTGACACGCGAACCGATGTCGCCGTCAGGGCATTCTTCAATGCTTTCATTGACAATGATGTCGGTTTGCTTGCCCATTTTGAAGACGCGCTTTTTCCGTCCCTCTTCGTGTTGGAAAACACTCTCGATAAGCAAGTCGTCGAAGTATTTCAAACAGGTGAAGCGTCCAAATCCCTTTCCGCCCTGCGCAATCTTGTGGTCGGAGTACAGGGTGTCGAATGAATCCCTGTTCTCGTCATTGAAGCCGATACCGTTGTCGATGACTGTGAAACTCTCAACGGGCGGCTGGCCGCCTTCAAGTTCCTGTTGGTTCGACCGTCTCACGAGGATATCGATGCGGCCTTTCTCGATGGATGTGGCTTCGATGGCCTGGATCGCGTTCACGATGGTTTCGACTAGCGGGGTGTAGACGTTTGTTCCGGATCGAATGTTCTCGACGGCGCGTTTGACGTTGACGTTGCTCATAGCCTGATCTCCGCGTCGGGGTTTCCGGCGGCGAGCGCGTTCATCCAGGCAAGACAAAGCTCGCGGCTTCGAAACTCACCGAAGGCGTCTTCCTCTTGTCGTTCAACGATCGGGAAGGTCGAGAAGACATAGCGGACATCGTCACGATCGGTGAGGCCGTATAGAATGAAGAACAGCGCGTCGAGCTTGGCGCGCAGCATTGCACGTCTGTTTTCATCCCAGCCAAACGGGGGGCGGACTGCCCCTGCATCATCGATGTGGCCCAGATCGCGCGCAAACGGTTCCATATCGTGGGAGGTGTAGGTCAGCTCCAATACGGTTTCACACACGATCTGCGACGCGGACTTGCTGCCAAATCGCGTCGATTGAAACTCTGCGGGTGGGATCATCGGAAGCTGTTCCAGAATGTACCAGCTTGCGTGGTTGCTCAGGATCTTGGTCCTGGCAACGAAGTCGACCATGGTGCTGTTAAGCGATGCCGCCAGTATGGCTTGGGCTTCTGCACGTTTTTTTGCGTCTTCGATTTCGATCCGCAAGATTGGAAGGGTGTGTCCGGCACCGAACGGCGGGATGATGCAGGAAATCAGGGACCGGGCATTCGTCGTGGATGTGACATCCTTAATCGCCAACTCAACGCGCAGGTCGCCGGGATCGAGTACAAAGTAGCGCGGTGCAATAACATGGTTCGGATCATGCCTTTGCTCGTCTGTGGTTGCGGCTCCCTGTCCGCTCCGATGGAGGTTCGCGTCGACAGTCGTAATGCCGGACGCGCGATGATCGAACGCTTGGACCATCTTGCCTTCGTAAAGCGGCACCCACGTTCCCTGTGAACTGCCCCAGACACCGCCGCTTTCTGGCCAAGCGCCTTCCTTTTCCTGCAGCTCCTTGGCGGTCCGAAACTGGTCCGAAGAGTTGGCCATGTCATACATGCGAACATATTTGACGGGCCAGGCTTTGACTTCATCGCCCGACGAGCGATCCACAAGCACCGGAAACCTGTCATAGATCTCAGTCGAGATTTCCCGGTCCCGGGTAGCTCGATAAACCGGTGCGGTCTTCGAGTTCGGATTGACGTGCTTGAAGTGATCGACACCCATGCTGAACACTTTGCGGGGGTCCTTCAGTTCGGCGATATCCCGAACAAAAGTAGCAAAGCGGCATTGATCGAAAGTCTTGTCCCCTCCCGAGAAGACAAGGACGCTGAGCTTGAAGCGGTAGTAGACGTCTGGGAAAAAGAGGGGTCCAGAGGCCCGCTTGTTGAAGAAGTCGAAATAGCAAGACGCGGCATGCCCTTCGATCAGCTGCGAAAAGAACTCCTGCGAGCTGGTTTCCGTGGCGATGCCAGATGGGATCAGCAGCCCGACGATGCCGCCAGGGGCGATTATCTTTCGCGCTCTTTCGACAAACAGTGAGTTGAAATTCGTGTCGCCACCGGAAAGGAGAGGGTAATCTCCTCCCTTTCTCGCCATCCGGCTGGTTGTTTCTGCGCGGGCATTCGCTTTCTCGAACTCCGATGCGAGTGGGTCGCCAGCTTTCTGCAGATCGGCGATCAGAGCTTTCCGGTCAGAGGCACGTTGAACCCTCGCTATCTCCGGACGGCGCGCGGCGAACCACTCGACTTGCTGAAGCTTGATCCTGTCCCAAGGTGGGTTGCCAACGATTGCGTCGAACCCACCATTCAGCAGGTCATCTTCCCAATCAGACCAGATTCCAGGGAAAGCAACTTGCCAATTAAGGAAGTTTTCTTCGGCAATCAAAGTTCGCGCTTCTTCGAGTATTTCAGCAAACCGTTGGTCGGCATCACGTTTGATCCGGGGATCGCGTTTGCCCATGGCAATGGCCAAAGGATCACCAAATTGCCCGTCGAAAAAGACTTTCAACGCGGCTTTTGCTGCCTTGTCTTTGACGCCGATCCATTCCAGCGCGTGGATAAATTTCAATAGAGCGTCGAGGGGCGCTGTCATCTCCTGCACCTCGGCAAACACGTCGGCCGAACGATGCGCCTCGGCGATTTCAGCGTCAGTCAGCCCTTCAACGATCTGCATCTTTGAGGCCGCCCGCAAAGCCCGTCTGATGGGCTCGTGCAGAAGGAGCGGTGTGCCGTATGTTTCAGCTTTGTCGATTCCGTTTTTGACCCATGAGCCGAAAAGGCTGTCCCCACACCGCAAATGGTGATCAAGGAAAGACAGCGGTGCGCCCACGGTGAAGGTGTGCAGCCACAGAGCCACCTTCGCGAGTTCGACCGCCATCGGGTTCTTATCGACGCCGTAGATGCAGCGCTTTAGGACCATCCGGCGAATGATGTGCCGGTCGTCGAGTTGCTCCTCGTCGATTGTCCAATTCCGTTCGTCTGCGTTGGCGAGGATGGTGTTGCGGATCGTATCGATCCTCTCGCCAAGCGGGGAAATGTAATCCCCCCATTCCTCGGGCGCATCGAGCTCGGCCTCTGCCATTGCTGCAATCACCTGATCGGCCATAAAGTCCACCAGACTTACGAGAAAATGGCCTGAGCCCATAGCCGGGTCACAGATTTTGAGGTCAAGAAGCGCGGTCGCGGGATCGAGGCGCTTAAGCTGCCCGATCTTGCGATGATCTGGCAGATCCCCATGCCCTAGCTCTTCGATCTTGTCTTTGAAGGCACGTTTTCGCTCTTCAACAAGCGGCTCAAGGGTCTCAGTGAGGATGAGCTGCACCAAGTCATCGGGCGTATAATAGCTGCCCGACCCCTTGCGCGCGAAAATGTTGGGCTGAACGGTTATGTCTTCGCCGTCGCGCGTCACCTCGTATTCGAGGAGCCGCTCATAGATCGAACCAAGCTGCTGCACCGAGAGGTTGCGATAGTTGATATATTTGCGCCCCTCCGGCGTGACCTCGAAGGAAAGTGCGTCGATCACACGGGCCATGACCGCATCGGGGATACGGATATTGGTTAGGATCGCATGGCGCTCCTGGTCAAACAGACCGCCATTGTAGGGCGGCAAGCCTATCGACGCGTCACCTTGATCGATCGCCAGGAATAGATCGGCCATCGCTCCCCAATAGCGCGCGGCCGTATCCGAGAAGACGTCGTTATTGTCTTTGCGTTCTTTGATATCAAGGCGCACCTTGTTGCGCAGCCCATAATCGTCATAGCGCGTGTCCTTGACCGGCAAGAGGTCGCGGTCTTCGGCATAGAGGATGAACAAGAGGCGATAGAGCAGGATCAGTGCGGCTTCGCGCACCTCTTGAAGATCACCTTCGGGCGCAGCCTTGACAATGGCGCGCACCAGATCGGGAAACACCTCCCCGAAAACCTTGTTTGAGAGGTCTTCGGCAACGCGCTCTTCGTAGAACTTGCCTTCTTCGAGGGCTTTTTCATGGAAGGTGCGCGGATCAGCACCTGCAGGCACGAATGCCTCGCGGCAAAACACAAGGTAGAAGACCTTCAGCCAGTGGCGGCGATCAGCCTCATTGAGCGCGAAAAGTCCGTCATTGTGCCCTGGCAAGTCCAGGATCGCGGCGATGTCGAGCTCGAAAAACTGCTCGGATACCGATCGCGCGCCCGAGAAATATAGCCGCCACTTCGAGCCGTTGGTCAGAATGCCCCAACGCAGTGCGCCATTGGTGACATCGTCGATGCGGCGCAAGTAGCGGAGCATCTGGGTTGATGGGGCGGTTTCTTCCCCGCGCCGGCCGGAGCGGCGATCGAGGGGACGTGCCCATCTCTTGGATTCGACCACAGCTTGGCCGAACTCGTAGCGTTTCCACTCTTCCGGAAAGCCGTTCGCTTTGGCCTTCGCCTCGGAGCTATCAAAGAGCAGACCATCGGGCACATCTTCGCGACCGCGCGGTGATAGATTTTGCTGGCGAAGGGATTGCGTCCAGCCGAGTGCTTCGAGGATTGGCCAGATCAGATCATCTTCGGTCTGACTTTCGTTGGGGGTCTGGGAAATCGGGAAGTTTTCAAAGACCGATCGAAGAGAAGCGCCGAACTGGTCGAGATCATCATCGCCAAGGGTGTTCCACTCCGAAACTCCCTGAATGGTTTCGGTCAGAAAGTCTGATGTAAATAGGCTGCCCTGGCTTGCGATTTCACTGCTCAAATCGAGATTTCCTCTTGTTTTTTGGTAAGGTATCAATTCCCGATAAGCGATGCAGCACAAATGTGAGGCAGGCAAACATCGAACAAGTCGCTGTTGAAGAGCCTATGGTTGCTCGACATGTCCAGCTTCCGACCGATTGGCCATCGTGGACCGAAGATCATCTAGGCCATCCAAAGCGGTTTGTAACTGCGCGTCAGTTTCCGCCTTTGCCAGACTATCAGACGGCTCGTCTCCCACAAAATCCATCTCCATCTGTCGCTGTTCCTCAGCGATGACGGCCTGAACAACTGGCGCGGTCTTCTTTGAGACGGCGTCGGGTTGGCCTGACGGTTGACCATCAGCGGCCTGGCGTGCTGCCTCAACATCGGCTTCGGGTCCGCTTGGTCCGTTCGATGGCGGTGTCATCGGCATGGCGCGCATACTCAGCGGTAGCGTGCCCTGTGCCCCATCTCCCCCCGGCTCCGGAAACGGCAACTCCCCCGTTTGCGCATCATGGATCGCCTTAAACAGCCGATCGTCGAAGTACTGGATCCGCTTTGCACGGACAGGCATCTGCGCATCGATCACCATGACGATCTCGTCGAGAGGCAGGCGGCGCACCTCATCTTCAGGGAGCAACGAACTTTCTTCGGTCCGTGTGGATTGGCTGCGGCCCTCAAAGGGGTTCTTGCCGATAGACTGCGAGCGCGTGACCACGGTCTTGGTGGTCTTGCCGACCGCCTTGCTCAGCTCCTCGACTGTCTTCTCATCAGACGGCGTCAGGTAGAGCTTTACGCCAGCATTACCCTGCAGAGCGCGGCGGGTATTTTCGCCATAGATTTCATCGAGGGCGGGGATCGTTTGCGTGACCACGGCCAAATGGCCGCGATAAGTCCGCAGGGTTTCGATGCTCTCGACCACGATGGGCATCTTGCCGAGGCGGTTGAACTCATCGAGCATGATCATCACCGGCCAGGGCTCGTCGGGCCCGGGGTCTTTTTCCTGCATGGCGGAGAGAAGATCGGAGAAGAAGAGGCGGATCAGTGGAGCGAGCGGTTTCACCATGAGGGGCTGGACCACGAGATAGACCGAAAAGGGCTTCTTGCGGATCGTCCGGAAATCAAAGTCCGAGACTGCCGTCGCTTCATCGATGGCCGGGTTCTGCCATTGATCGAGCCCCGAGGTCATCAGAAGCGAGACATAGGAGGTCAGCGTATCGTTGTTGGTCGAGGCCAGCCGGGTAAAGATCAATTTAGCGGCCCTGTTGTCGACCTCGTGACCCCGCGCGAAATACTCCTTCTGCTTGTTCCCGCCCGAGGCCGCGATGCGGTAGATCTCGCCCAAGGTCGGACGCTTGCGCTGGAAGGCCAACAGCCCTGCTGCCACGAAGAGATCGATCCCGCCTTTGAGGAGGCCCTGCACCCGGTCGTTGTCGCTTTGCAGGAAGAGCGTCGCCAGGAGCTGCAATTCCATTTGCTGGCGCGCGGGGTCCTTCAGTTGATAGATGCGCAGGAGCGGGTTGTAGCGATTTGTGCGCTTGCCCTCCCAATCGGTGGGGGCAAAGCGATAGACCTTATCGCCTTGGGCTGCACGGTGGCGGGCCGTGGCCTCGAAACACTCGCCCTTCACATCGAGCGTCACGGCGGAGCCTTGCCAGGTCAGCAGGTTCGGAATGACAAAGCCCGTGGTCTTGCCGCGGCCCGTGGGCGCCACAATCAGCGCATGGGGGAAAACCTTCGAGCAGATGTAATTGGCGCGAGAGCCCGGCGGCCCCAGCTTGCCGAGGATGAACCCGGTGCCGGGCGCCCCGAAGAACCCGTTGGCCTTCATCTCGCGCGCACTCTGCCAATGGGTCTGGCCAAAGCGTGTCAGGGCGGATCCCGACAGGGCGAGGCTCAGCATGAGGCCGGCGGCGGCGAAGCTGCCGATGATCAGGTGAATAAGTTGGGCGTCCTCCGGGCGGCGGTCCAGGATCGCCAGATAGTTTTGCGCGATATAGGCAAAGTCGATCTCGGCCCCGAAGCCGAGATCCTGGTAGGTCAGCACCGCCGAGGCGATCGTATAGCCCATGGCCCCGGTCACCAGCGTTACCAGCAAAACGCCGGTCGCGATCCGCGCTTTTCCCATGGCGGCGCTCAATGGACCTGGCCCCGCTCGGTCTCGCCATCCACGTCTGTCGCGCGGTGTTTTTCGTATTCGGCGTCGGCCAGATCATCGACCACCTGGCGCAAGGCTTCGGTGTTGGCCGTCGCTGCATCGGATTGCAGGTAGACCTTGGCGACATAAAGCCGGTCGAGACGGTCCTCGAGAACCTTTTCCAGTGCTTCGGCATCGCCGGATGTGAGCCGCTCAAGTTGACGGTTATCAAGCACCCGCGCGATCTCGCCGCGGAAGGCGTCCCGCTCCGCCTCGGTCTCGAAGGGCGCGGACAATTCCCCGGCCCGCTCATGGTCCAGAACACGCGCAATCTCGTCTGCAAGGCGGTCGGCACGGTCAGACTGCGGCGCAGTTTCACCGCGGGCTGCGAGGAGTGCGTCGCGCGTGCCAGACCCGAGCCCGTCGCGCATCTCGGTTTCGCGGCGGACCTGATTGATGGCCTCCATGTCGCGGATCTCGGCGACGGCCGCATAGGTCGCGCCAAGCCCGCGGGCGAGGTGGGACGGCATGTCCGGATATCGCGCGCGCAAATCATCTGCGACAGCATCTGCAACAGGCGTGCGGACATCGCGTGCCTCCATGATCCGGTCGACCTCGCGGGTGATCTCGCTGGCGCGGGCCGCATCGGTGATGGTCTCCCTGTAGGGCTCAGTCCGGTCGATCACATCACCAGGGCGTGCGAGCAGGTCCGGGTGTGCCTCGAGATACGCGCGCTGCTCCATCTCGATCCGGCGCTCTGCCCGTGAGACCACCTCCCAATCCCGGTCCTCGATCTGCACCGTTGTCAGACCCTCGGCGCGCATCTCCTGACGGATTGTCCCTTCCATCGCCCGCACTGCGTCCTCCTGATAGTGGAACCGCTCGCTGATCGGTTCCGCTTCCATGATGCCATCCCGGCGCAGCACCTGTTCCCGTTCCAGAAGCGTGCCAAGCTCGACATGCACATCGTTGAGAATGTCGCGCGCCTGTTCCAAATCGGCACGGCGTTCGAGGTTCAGATCGCGCGCCTCAGCCACCTTGGAGAGATCATCTGCGATCCATTGATGCTCAAGCGCTGCATTTGACGCCCCGGTCTCGATCCGGGCCACCACTTCCGATGTGCTGATCCCGGTGCCCCGCAGCGCCGCGTCAATGCGCGCTCTCAGGTCGGGCTCGGCCAAACGCTCAAGCTGGTTGGTGTCGATGTTCGCCTCGGAATAGATCCCACCATCCGAGGGTGTCTCTGACAGCGTGGATGATCGCAAACCGAGAGGCTGCATGTGCTGGACCTGCGCCTGTATCTCGATGAGGCGTTTTTCCAGCACTGGACGTTCCGCATCGGGCTTCTCGGCAATCATGCCCTGCACCCGCGCCAGCTTCTCCGCATAGAGGCTTCTCAGATCCTCGAAGCTTTGATCCTCGGCCATATAGACATCTCCTGTTCGGTCCACCTGCCCGCCCCGCACCAGCACCTCGCCCGCGCGGAAGAGGGCTGCGGCAATATCCTCGCGGGCCTCGCGCGAAGCCTCCGCGGCAAGCGAATGGTAGACGGTTCTGGTGTTGGCGATCTCCGCGAGCGTCCGGGTCAGGTCCTGCCCCACGCGTTCCCGCTCGCGGGGTGCGCGCCCCTCTTCTTTCGCCGCATAGACCTCGCGGGTCCGGGCGGGGTAATGCACAACCCCGCGATCCACCCGGCGCGTGGCCTCCAGGCGCACACCATACTTCTCCGCCTCCTCGACCATGGCGAGGCGGAAATAGTCATAGTTGAACCGATGGTTGCGCCCGAGGAAGAAGAACTCACCTTCCTGCGAGCGGCGGTTCAGCACCAGATGCGCATGGGGATGATCGCGGTCCTCATGCACCGCGATGATGTAGTCGAAATGCCCCGCATCCGTCTGGAAGAACCGCTCAGCCACATCCGTCGCGATGTCGCGCACATCCTCGCCCCGCGTGCCGATGGGGAAGGACATGAGCATGTGAGTGGTCTGACCAAGCTTGGGTTTGAAGCCCGCATCCCACCGCTTGGCAAAGCGCTCGGTGAGGTCCTTTATGTCCTTCGCCTCGAGCTTCGTCTTGCCATCGAGGAACCCGCTACTGTCCACGATATGGGTGGACTTGGTGGTGAGGTAATCGAGCTGGTTCATCAGCTGCGATTTCGTATGCGTCCCCCCGCCCCGGATCGCCTTGAAGACCGCAGGGCGGTGCCCCGCCGCCGCGCGTACAAGCTGGCTCTGCTTGGCGACATGCAGCCCCTGCATCGAGCCCCTAATGCGGCTCCAGCCATCCCAGAAGACCTCGCCCGTGACGGCATGGACGGCATCATTCAGCCGCATGGGCAAACTCCCTCAGCGCGGCCGTGGCCTGCAGCTGCATCGCGTCCCGACGGCGGCGCAGAAGCAGATCGATCTCGTCAGCAGAATCCAGAATGAACCGCGCCAACCCGCGCATCTGGGCAAGGCGCAATTCGGTGAACTCGGCACTCGTGCCCCCCACGGCCCCCTGCCCCCGCCGGTTGGCCTGCGTCATCTGCTTGGCGATTTGCGTGACCCCATTGCCGACCTCGTGCAGTGAAGCGCGGTAGCGCGCCATCTCTGCTGCCATCTGCGCGTCCGGAACGAACACCCCGCCTGCCGCCTGAATGAGCCGCCGCAGCCCCTCGGCCCGGCTGTTGATCCCCGCCTTCTCCAACACCGCGTCGAGCGCCGCGAGCTCCGCCGCCGTGACCTTCACACTGACCGCCGAGACCGGGATCGCGGCATCCATCTGACGCTCGGCATCGGCCTTCAGAACGTAGCGCACCGCCCGCGATGTGACCTCGAAACGCTCAGCCAGCTCAGATGTCGACACACCCTCCGCGGCCTCGCGGACGATCTGCATCTTCTCGATCTCTGTCAGGCGTTTTGTTCGGGACATGCGGAAGAAAGACCCCCTATTTCCTGCCACCTTCCACCAAGGCTGACCCCACCTTACGATAATATAACAAACTGTCAATTATATACTTACGTCGCATTCAACCTCAGGCAGCCTTGGTGTCCGCTTCCCCCGCGTCCCGCAGGGGCGCGGGCCTGCCCCCTCGCCATCAAGAAACCCACTTGTCACATGGGCCCCCGTCCCCAGCACCGCCCGAGGTCTGGCCGAACACGCATGTGTTCGGACGGAACCGCGGGCGGGCGCAAACCCCACCGACAGGGCGGACAGGCAGGGTCAAGGAGGGCCAGATTTGGCTCCGCCAAATCTCTGCCGCAAAAACCGGGAGGCCCTGGCCGATAGGTTTTTGCGGATGGTCCCCTTGAGGCTGACTGGCCGGTCTGTCGCGGCCTGATCATTCCGAGCGACGATCGTCCTTTGAGCGCGCAGCGACCGGCACCAAGAGCAGGTCGCTGTAGGCGATCACCCGCGCCGGTGACGGCATCCCTGGAACAGGGATCGGGCCGCCCCAAGATCGTCCTGGGGCGGCCCATCCTCGTCAGGGGATTTAGTCCTGGGGATCCTTCGCGCTCGGCGGAAACATCACCAGCTCCGAGACCGCGACCGGGAAGTCGAGCTTGAGGCTGAAGAACTCCGATCCATCCCCGTTGCGGGTGTTGCGGAACATCGCACCCACGCGTTGAAAGCGGGTGCGCTCCTGGCCATCGGTATCGGTGAACTTGACGGGGACGGTGGCGACGTAGTGGTTGGTCATTTGGGTTACTCCTTGTTGCGATGAGGATCACCCAGCACGGGGGCAAGAGGACCGGTCGCAAGCGCAAATGCGGAGGGTCCGCGGCCCTGCCGTGGAAGCCGTATTTGTGCTTGCCGGAGCGAAGCGCAGGGCACGATTGGGCCGACCCCGTGCGATCCACATCAATGAGCAAAAAAGGAGTGACCCGGATGCCCCTTGCCATCACGCAGTCGCCACCATCCGCGTCCACGTCCTGCCGAACCTGGCCGGGGTGCTGATGACGCCCGCCCGCGTGGATGCGATGTTCCGAAACACCACCCGAGGGTTGTGCAGGTCTTCTGCCTCAAGCGCGTCGTCGCCATCGCCCTTGTCTAGAGCTGTCGTAGATTCGCATGACGCGCGCATAGCCTACCACCAGACCCGATGCGGATGGGCCTAGTGTCGACGGCTCGATGGAATGGGGATGACGGTGCTGGCCGCTGCAGGCCACCGATTAATGCGATTATGTTGCCGCGATCACGCGCCCAAGCTGTCGAGCATCACCATGGTCTCAGGCATCCGCTTCAGTGAGTTCCCAATATGCTCCCGCCAGCGCGGCCCAACCTCCATTGCGGTGGCATAGGCCCGAGCCAGATCATCGGGCCGGTCCTCGGCCATCGCTTCGATAAGGAAAGCCGCCTGCTCGCGGTCCTTCGCGGATTTCAGGCTCCCTGCCCCATCGCGGCGCCGGTCGGCAATGATCAGTTTGTGGACTGCATAACGCTCCGGGCGGGGCACCTGCACCAGAACGCCGGATCTATAGATCGCCGCCGCGTGGATCGGCTCAGCGATCAGGAAGTTGAGATAGTTCAATCCTTGGGCGTTCACGCCCAATGCTGGCAGATCACGGATGGTCTCATCTCCGAACGCCGGTGTGAGAAACTCGACCAACTGGCCGCTGCCACCCTGGGCCCATCGCCATGTCCGACCTTGGTCAAGAGCTGGCAGAGGATCAAATTTGAGCGCTGAGAACGTCTCGGCAAGACCCGGGTCGACCTGATCCTGCAACGCAACGCTGAGCTTCTCGAACTGCGCGATGTCGATGTCGCCAGTATTGGCCATACCGCCAATTGGCAGACGGATACCAAGCTCGCCTTCATAGAGGCGAAATGCATTGGTTCCGACGATGGTGCCACCCAAACGGAAGGTTCCGGCTGCGGCCATGGCCGACAGGATGGAACCGGTCGCCCGGTCGGTCGGTGTCATGCCTTCCGCCCGCAAAAGTCGAACGAGCCGCGACCGTTCCGCCTGCCGATCTTTGGCCGTTGCGCGGAGCTCTTCGATCCGGTCGATGCGCGCGCGCGTCTCGTCGCTGTCTTCGCCGATATAGGTGAACTGCATCTCGGTTCCGACGCGTCGCGCGGCGTACCAATAGGCCTTGTTGCCGCGTTCCTTGAGCGTGGGCTTGCCTTCGATCCCGGACAAGGCGTCGTCCTTCAGGAGACGCACCAGATCGGTATAGGCGCTCATCGCGATGCTGCTGAGGGGTGTCATGCCAATCATTTCCAATTTTTGCTTGGCACGCATATACCTATCAAAACATAAAATTGCTAGGCAAAAGGAACTGAGGGCACCTACACATCCCTGAGAAACCACGAAAGGGCCGCCCGAAGGCGACCCTCTATGTTCACGTCTCCGCGGTCTTCTTCGCCGGGTCGGCAACCCGCATGACCGTCAGGCCTTTCGCTTCCGCCTTCTGCCCGAGGTTCAGCGCGACTCCGTTGCCTCCAAAGAGCACAACCCCCGTCGCCGCGAACTTGTCGTCCAGCATTTCGTCATTGCATTTGAACGGTGCCGCCCGCCCGTGCGCGGACCAGCGCGGATCGAAGCGCGCCTGCGCTATCCCGCGTGCCCGGGCCCACCGAGCCGCGATCATCTCCGCCCCGTGCTTGCCACCCTTGTGGCAGAGGAAGATCTCCTGGTTCCGGTTCTGCTTGATCCGTTCGCGAACCTTGTCGAGCGTGTTGAAGATCACATCGACATCGGTCCAGTCGGTGGCACCCGAGACGATCAGAGGCACCCCCTCGACTTTCGATTTCTCGGCGGTTTCACGGTCGTGCTGCTCCAGCAGTTGCCGCGCCTCGAAAACCGCGCCTGTCTCTTGCGCCCGGACGCTTGCGCGCGACCCGGATGCCGGGATGAAGGCGTGGCCCGTCTCGATCTCGTAGCATTCCGCCGCTGCCTCGCTCATCACCTCGATGGCCCCGACGATCTCGCGCAGCTGCAGAAAGCGCGCCTGCGCCTCTTCGAGCGCGGTCTCGGCGATCTCCGATCCATCGTGGGATTTTGCCAGCGCGCCGATCTTGTCGGCGGTGCGGTCGACCTCCTTGCCAAGCGCCACCTTGCGGCGCTGCAGGATCGTCGCGAACCCGTGCGCGAGTGGTTCGATTTCTGCCTCCAGCCCGGTCGCGCGCAGCGGACCGAGCAGAGCCTCGAAACTCTCGCGGATGATGTGGTCGGTCAGGATGTGATCTTCCGGGATAGGCAACTGTGCGTCCTTCTCGGTCAGTCCGAAAAGCTCAATGGTCTCGTAGGTGTTTGCGGTGTCGTAAGCCATGTCTGGTCTCCAGTATTCAGTTGAGGAGCCACCACGTGAGTGTGGGGGCATGGCCGAATGCCTGGTTTCCGAATCTGCCCGGGTCAGGGACGGCGCAGCCGCCGGCTTGCCGGGCGCAAAAGTTTTCTGCGCGCAGCAGACGACACATGCGCGCGCTCACGCTCGGGACTGTCCCGGGTCAAAGGCCCTGCCCTTGCCGAAAAGTTTTGCGATCCTTGACGCGGGCTGATTTGGGGGCCATCCGGAGGATATGCTTCCACGCTCATGTGTGTGTGTTTTGAGGATAGGTTTGCCCGACCTGAGCAGGCAAACGGACCGACCGGACGCGTGAGACGGATGCAGCGGCGGGATCGTTTTGCCCCGCAAAACAGACCAGAGCGCAATCCGGCGGAGCGGCCGGGGAGGGACGTGCTCGCGAGGCGGGCAAACCGGGATGCCGGGTGCAACGCCGCGGTGAGGCCGCATGGCCGAATGCGCGACGGACCGAAGGGCCGTTCTCCCCTGCGACACGCGCAGCCGAGCGGGGGAAGCCAGTTGACTGGAGACGCTCGGGTCCTTCTAATCGTTCAGGCCTACAGCCCGATTTTTGTAGGTACGCCACAGCCCCAAGCGTTTGATGCGATACTCGACCAGTTCTGGGGAAGTGCCGAACCAAGCGGCAATCTCAGCGGCAGACTTCCCTGCAGTGACCTTGGATCTGACTTCGGTTTCAGGGAGCATGGTCGCGGAGGCGAGATAGAACGCATCGTGTTCCTCAGTGCTATCGTAAGTCCGACCGAACGCATCGGCGACCTTTGCAATCCGGGTCAGTTTGTGTCCGAGGAGGATGTGCCAACACTCTTCAAGATATGTAACTTTCTGACGTTCCGGAGTGTGGCTATCGTTTCGCAAGATTGCCCATCTATCCTCTGCGATATCGAGAGGAACGCTCATGGCTGACCACTCGCGGCCGCCTGGTCCGAGCAAGAACTTGGCGCATTCGGCACCGAGGCCTTGAACATCAGTGACAGTGTAAACATCCACGCCATCAATTCGAATATTCAGCGCGTCGAGGGGCGCATCTAAGGCAACCTCCAAGTCGTCCCGCAGTCCATTGGCCATTTCTTCCATTTCGGATTTCGACAGTGCGACTGACCCAGCCAACTCAGAGTCGGTTTCGGCGAAGTCCTCGCTGACAGGGATCGCGTTGCTACTGTTTCGCACCAGTTGTTGTGCCGCCTGCAAAAGGCAGTGCACGGTTTTGGACTGGACGTTCTTCGCTGCGCGGAAGTGAACCAATGCCACGCTGTCGAAGGATAAACCAGCATCTTGGGCATCCGGACCGAGCCACTCGATGATCCGAATCGTAGAATTGTTATCTGGTTCACCTTCGCCGCGCTCAATCCGAGCCAGCGAAGAAAAGCTGATACCAACGCGCTCAGATAGAGCCCTGATGCTAAGCCCTTCAGATTCGCGCTTTTTCTTCAGCGCTTTGATCAAAGCCTGCTTGTCTGTTTTCATAAGTTAATGCCGTGCTAATCGCACGCCTTGACACGGCGCGCAGTCCTCCCATAGTGTGCTTTTAACACAGAGTCGCACAACATCAAGTGTTCGGGCCCCGGTCCGAGGGCTTTTGGAAAGAGGCGGTAGGAATGAGGAAGAGCATCGAAGACGATCTGAAGGCCATCGGCTTGGGCCTTGATGCTGGCATCCTGCCGACCGTGTTCAATCGGGGGGTCATTCGGCCCGAAAGCTCCTCGGTTGTCTTGAAACCTTCGGGCCAGGAGAACGCCGATGCAAGGCAACAATCGACACGACCCGCAACCCGACCGTGGGAACGGCCCGCCAGAGGGCAAGGGACGTCCGGACAATCCGGGGCGTCCGATTCCGGAGCACCGTTCATCCAGTCAGGACTACGGCTTCGCTATGCGGAAGGTGTAGGGGAATGCCGGGATGCTTACCCGGATCTCCTCTCCTTTCCCCAAGAGAAGCAAATGTGGCTCTTCACTGAGAGCGATCTGATCGAAGGTTTCGGTCGGAGAGCCGCATTTGCCGTCCAACTACCCTATACCAACAAGAAGCCGGTTCGAGCCTGGGGATTCTGGACAACCGCGGTGAGCAAGTCTTGGATCGGGCCGCGGCACACGAATTTTCCAGACGGTTCGATTTGCGCATTTGAACCGAGGGACCGCACGTGGGTACCGGGCCAGTCACTGATCACTTTGCTTGATCTCTACAGCTTGTGGGCGGTGCGGCATCTGTATCTCGAGAAATACGGAAAATGGCCGGGTCGACAATCGGTTCCCATTGCAGCCGAACGACTGCTCGAGCTCGGTGATGACGAATCTTGTGGATGTGAACATCCGCTCGGAACTTATGCCCGGTGTTGCAAGCCAACTGATCAAGAGAACGTCACTGGCTCCGACCTGCTGAATTTCGCGATGAACGCCAGAAGGCCCCCCGCGGAGGTCATTCGCTTTGTATGGAAACCAACCAGCCCTCCAAATCGAAGGGGACTGACAACACGCCAGACTTGAGAAGGAGAATTCAGATGGCAGGCAAAGGTAAGGGCGGGAGCTACCGCAGTGCGAAATCAGGGCGCTACGTGTCCAAGACCTATGGGAAATCGCATCCGCGCACGACCGTGAAAGAAGCGCCCGGCAAGAGCGGGGCCACCGGCGGTAGTTATCGCAGCGCCATCACCGGTCGCTTCGTCACCGCGAAACATGGCAAGGCCAACCCAGGCACGACCGTTAGAGAAAAGTGACAATCCTCAAATTTCGGGAAATCACGGCGAGTGGTAGCGCTGAACAAACCGTCTTGAACCCAATTATCGTGGTTTGGTCTGACTGGTTCGGATATGTCAATATGGAGGTTGCTTCGGACAAACGATCTTTGGTTTCAGAGCAAATGCGGTGTTTCGCAGCTTGTCGAGGCACATGGTCCGGTCCCGGATGTCTTCGCGTTTCTCTCATCAACTCCAGCACAGAGAAAGGGGAACCGTGGTCCCACGGCTCCCCTTTCTGTTCAGACCGTCTAATCTCGCGCGTTGATCACGCGACCAGCGACAGCCCCGCGCCCGCGTCCTGCGGCTGCTCACCGCTGTCGATGAACGGGATGATCGAGAAGGTCTGCCCGCCGCGCTGTTCTTCGTTCTGCACGGCGTTGACGCGCAGGTCGCCATCGGGCGTGTTGATCAGCAGCGACAGGTAGTCATTGCCCGTGCGGCTGCTCTTCGCCATCCAGGCCGAACCGACGCGGATCGGCGTTCCCCGGGGCGAGCTGACCTCGATCCGGTAATCGGGGTGGGTCTCCTCCGTTTTGTAGTTGTTCTCGATCAGCATGAACTCCAGATCGAACATCATGTTGGCGATGTAGCCGGCGAAGGCGTTGTCGGCGTCCATCGCCGTCAACTCGCCCGAGATCGAGCCGGACTTCATGATGCCGTTCGAGACCAGCGGGATGATCTCAAATTCACCGCTCTTGGCCGCGCGCGCTTCCTTTGTCTGCACGGCATTGATGCGGAACGGACCAAGACCGACATCGATCTGCATCGAGATGTAGGGGTTGCCGCTGGTATTGCCGGTCTCGTTCCAGGCCGTGCCGATGCGCACCTTGCGGCCTGATTTGTTCACCGCCGTCACGTCAAAATCCGGGCTGCGCTCGGACATCTTCGGGCGGGTTTCGAGCTGGATGGCGATGTCGAAACGCGTCGAATGAATCATGCCGGTGTACTCGGCGGCTGCGGTCTCGACATTGCGGGTGAGGATTCCTGCGAACATGGGATGGTTCCTTTTGGATTGTCCGGTGCCTGACGTCCTTGCCAGCGCATCCGGGATTGCTTTTTCGACCCCTCCTGGGATCACAAACCAGAAAGCACGCTTTCCTTTCTTCCCAACCTTCAGATCAGCGCTGCCGCCTGAGTGGTTGTACCAGCTCCCCGCCCTGTACGACGCCCCTCCCCTGCCCGTCTGGCCTCAGATGGCTGTGTTGGCTCTTCTCGTCGCCCTCTTCCGATTCCGCGATGAAGAACTCTGCCTCATCCCCGTTCAGCCGCTGCCCGCTGCGGTCGGTCAGCCCGATGGTGCTGCCGTTCGGCTCAAACGTGATCAGGTACTGGCCGAGGCTATCTTTGTGTACGCGGTAGCCGGTATTGGCCCAGTGCACGGTCTGGCCAGCATCAATGGCGGCTCTAATCTCTTCGAGTGTCATGATCTCATCCGACTCCTCCCCGCGAGATACTCCGCCAGCAAAGGACTGGCCTCGCCCTTCGCGGAGCTGAGCAGCTCCGAGCCGGAAAGCGTCGCTTTCGACAGGCGTACGAGCCCGCCGGTTTCCTCGATGCGGTAGCAGCGGCGTTTTTGCCGCCCGCGTCTGTAGTGCGTCGCGGTGACGATCTGGCAGGTGCTGCCATCGGTGAGCGTCACAGGTGCGGCGAGCTTGATCTTGTCGCCTTCCTCGTAGTTCGGGATCGAAGCCCATTCCCGGCAGCGCTGGCGCCATGCATGGGCGTAGCTGTCCGGGTCTTTCAGGTCGGAGAGTAGGGCCAACAGTCTCAGTGGCGCGCGGGATTCGACCGGTCCCGCGCTTTCCTCCATGTCCTTGTAGCCCCAGCAGCCGTCATCGTATCGGGTGAGGAAGACAGCCCCGAAAGTGATGGAGCCATCCGCATCGGTCACATAGGTCGCTTCCTCGACAGGGGTGCCGTCGAGATTGGCGACCCTTGCCGCCGCATACCAGGTGGAGCCGACCTTACAGGCCTTGACCAGTTCGGTTTTGCGCCTGTCGCCCTCGAAAGTGCAGAGCCGGGCAATCTCCGCTTTCTCATCCGCATAGGTCTGGACGCGGCGATCGGTATAGAAGAGCCAACCCATCACGCCGCCCTCCGGTCATCGATTTCCATCAGCGCATCGAGCGGCACGCGGTAGGGCTGCATCGCGTCGAAATCCTCGCAATTGCCGCAGTTCTGCACGATCGCGAAGGTGTCGCAGGCATCCTTGAGGATGACCCGGAAGGTGCCGCCAAAACCCGAGGGCACCTCGTAGGTTCCGCCGATGAGATAGTCCGAGGCCCGGCGCACGAAGACGCGGATGCTGTGGCCATCGGTAGCGAGCCGGATGGCCCCCCGCCCCCGGTCGATGAGCACCTGCACATCATCGAGGATGTCAGTGTAGAACTGACCGGTCAGATCGCGAAACGCCATGCGGCGCTGCGCCATCCAGTCGCTGTCGCGAAACGGGTTCATGCCGTCGGCGAAGGCGAAGGAGGGATCGGCCTGCTCGGTGGTAACGATGCGGGTGGTCGTGCCGTCGATGCCGTTCGAGCGCAGATGCACACCATTGCCGACGATGAGGATCAGGGCGGGCCTGTCCACGGGCCCGTTCCAGTTGGGCAGGAAGGTCTTGCAGGCGCGCGCATGAGCGATCTGCGCCGCAACTGCGGAGGCAGAGAACTTGAGAATAGCCATGGGGATATCTTTCCGTTGGGTGTGGGAGGGGCGACCCGCGCGGGCGGCTTGGCTCGCGCGGGTCGCGTGAGGGCTCAGGCCGCTTGCGCGAACTCGCTGTCAGGCTCCGGAGTTTCCGCGGTGTGCTTCGCCTCATCACAGGCGCCACCCGCGGTCTGCATCATCGGCGGGCACCAGGCGGCCACGGCAGCGCGCTGTGCGTCCGTGAGTGTGGCGAAGGGCTCGGCGAAGAGCTTGTCGCAGAAGGTGACGATCTCCTTCTTACTCGAAGAGGCCAGCGTCACCGCCTCCTGGGCGAGGCCCAGATCCTCGCCGAGGATTTTCAGGAGCCAGGCCTTCTTAAAGCGATTGAAGAGCGCCGCGTTCGGTGTCCAGTGGGCGCGAATGTCAGGCATGATCTCGATCTCGAACGCATGTATCAGGCTGTCGCGCCGCGGGTCCCGTGCAAAGCAGGACTGCGTGGTGCTGGCCGTGGCATAGGCGACGAGCTTGGCCTTCTCACAAGCATTGAGCGCGCGAAACGCCGCGAACTGATCGGCGGGCGCGCGGGTGTCATCGAGCCACGAGAGGTCGAGCGCATCATGCGCCGCGGCCACCTGCTCGAGCGAGGTCTCGTCGATCTCGTCCATCTTGGCGTGGTTGCGGTATTCCTTGCGGGCATCGATCTTGATCGCCTGCGTGACGCTCATGCCGTGACCCAGAACGTCACTCACCAGTTTGAAGAGCGTCAGATCGAGCGTAGCCTCGGGGTGCAGCGCCATCGCGGCGCCAAGGGCCATAGCCCGCTCGGTCTTGAGGTCCTCAGCCAATGAGGCCGTGTAGGTGATTTCGCCGGCGTCCGGGGCCTCTTCCCCGGTCGGGTTGGCCGAGGAGCCGCGCGCGCCCTCCTCTTTGACGGTATCCTCGGGGCGCACGAGACCCACATGGAGGGTCACCTGGCCACTCGACCATGAGGCGATCACGCCTGCGCGGGCAAGGTCCTCGGCGCTGTAGGCTTCCTGCAGGTCGCGGGCTTCCTCTTCCAAGGCGTCCACGCGGTCGTAGAGCGCATTGTAGGCATCGTCTTCGAGCCCCTCATCCTCCATCTCGAGTTGCAGTTTCTCAAGCTGGGCGGCAATCTCGTCGATGCGTTTCTGGGCAGCCTCATCCGGTTCGATCGGGCCGGGATAGACGCGGCCGTAGTCGGCCATGGTCGCATAATCATAGCGCAGCATTGCATCCGACCAGGCAAAGCCAAGTTTTGCGCGGGCCTGCTCAGCGGCAGCCCCGAGTTTCTCGAGCAGGATGGTCTCGACCAGCGCCGCATCCTCGAGCACCGAATGCTCCTCCAGAAGATCGGCCGCGACAGCGCCGCCGCGGGCCTCGTAGTCCGCGCGCACGAAAGCCCCGATATCATCGCTGACCTGCACACCGCGGGATTTGAGCGCCTGACGGACAGTATAGGCCTGCAGGTAGCTGTCTTCCTTGGTCAGCGCCTCGAAGACCTCCTTCTGCACCTCCTGGCTCGGGTGCTCAGCGAAAGCCTTCATTGTGTCGAGCGTGATCGCCTTACCCCTGGCCGCGGCACGGATATCGGGGTGGACAAGGCCGTAGCGCAACCGGCCTTTCACGGCGGCCACCGTGGTGCCGAAGGTCTTGGCGATGGTCTCGGGCGTCTGACCGTCGACTTCCATCATCCGCGCGAAAGCCTCGAACTCGTCTATGGCATTCATCGGCGCTTGCGTGATGTTCTCGGCGAGCGACAGAGCCGTGGTGACGTCGCAATCCTCGGGCACGAGGCGGCAGTCGACCTTGGTTTTCGCGGTGAACCCCTTGGCGGCCTTGTCCGCGACCAGCTCCTTGAGCGCGGCATGGCGCCGGCCTCCGGCGAGGACAGCGTATTTGCCGTCAAGCTTCTGGACCAAGAGCGGCTGCAGGAGGCCCAGAACAGCAACGCTGGCTTTGAGATGCGCGATGTTTTCGGGATCATAGGTTTCCGGCGAGTTGCTGCGCACATTGGCGGGGTGAGCTGTCAGATCGCCGATGGCGACGGAGACGGGTTTGAAGCTTGCGGTCATGGGATATCCTTCTCGATGGATTAGATGCGGCCCGCGCATTCAGATGCGCGGTCAATCCCCAAGGACGGGGATCACAACGACAAAAGGCCCACTCTCCCTTTGAGGGGTCAGTGGGCCTTCATTTCTTGAGGTGTCAGGAGGGGATGTCCCCTCCCCTACCAGTCGCGCGCCAGCATGATGGTCAACACGCGCATGGTGGTGGCGGGGTTTTCCGGGGTCTCGGCCCCGTAGCGGAAGTCGGAATCCGCTTCATAGAAGTTTCCATGCAGGAGGTCGCGCTGACCGGATAGGTTAGGCGCAAATTCAAACAACGGGAGACTTCCAAGATGATGACGCCTACCATTGCGGCTACCTGCTTTGTCGCCATTGATCTGAGCAAATCGAAATGGCTTGTTGCGCTTGATGCGCCGCATTTGGCCAAGATCAAATCTGTTCGCTTGGACGGGTTTGATACGCCGGGACTGATCGATCTGGTTCGAACGACGGTCGCGGAGGCGATGGAGCTTTGCGGGCCTGACCAGCGACCGATTGTTTGCTTTGAAACTGGGTACGATGGTTTCTGGCTGCAAAGGCTGCTGTCCAACGAAGGGATCGAAACCTTGGTTGTGGATCCGACAAGCTTTCTGGTGAACCGGAAAGCGCGCCGGGTTAAAACAGATCGCGTCGATGCCGAAGGCATGGTCGTTCTGCTCAAGAACTATTGTTCCGGTGATCGAAAGGCGTTCCGCACGGTGCGTGTTCCAACCGTTGCCGAAGAAGATGCCAAGCGCTTCCACAGAGAACGCAAAAGGCTGATGAGCGAGCGCACCGGCCACATCAATCGCATTCGCGCCCTTCTCGCCTTGCAAGGCGTCCGACACATCAATCCGGCGATGGTTACATGGCGCAAAAGGTTGGAAGAGCTCGAAACAGCTGATGGCCGCCCCTTCCCACGTCAGCTCATGCGCGAGATTGTCCGTTCCTTCGAACGCTTGGAACTGGCGAACCACATGATCAAGACTCTGGCAGAGGAACGCGACGAAGCCCTTGCAACGGAACATGAGCGGTTCCCAGAACATGAAAAGGCCGTACTGCTCGAAGGACTTCGCGGTGTCGGACGGCACAGTGCGATGCTTTTGTCCGCGGAGGTGTTTGGGCGAGAGTTTAAGAACAGGCGACACTTGTCCTCCTACCTCGGCCTGACGCCCAGCCCCTATTCCAGCGGTGACGTCGAACGAAGCCAGGGTATCAGCAAGGCGGGAAACCGACCGGCGCGAACTCTCGGGATCGAACTGGCGTGGTGCTGGTTGCGGTATCAACCACAAAGCGCCCTTGCACGCTGGTTCCGGAAATACACTGCTGAACGCCCAGGAGTCAGAAAGAAAGTCGCCATCGTCGCTCTTGCCCGGAAGCTGATCGTGGCCTTGTGGAGATACGTGGAAACGGGACTTGTCCCGTCTGGCGCGGTTCTGAAGGCGGAGGTGTAAAACGGGACACTGAAACTTCAGAACAACGCGCAACGCCGGATGGTTGAGTGACCGAGAAGATTGATGGTCTTCACAAACCCTGTAGAAGTTTGGTCCCAACCAAGGCGGCTCTATTCCGGGAACGTGAACGGAAATTTGGTTCGGGCGGCACGCCCACCGTATGCAAGTCGATGCCACTGGAGTGCGCATATTCGAGGAGCCAAACCAGCGTTGCAAAGGAAGAAAAGGACTTGAAAATGTAATTTCCTCATGCAAGTCGATGCCACTGGAGTGCGCATATTCGAGGAGCCAAACCAGCGTTGCAAAGGAAGAAAAGGACTTGAAAATGTAATTTCCTCATGCAGATCGATTTTCCAGAACACGGTCTCGCCCCGGATCTCGACCGCCCCGAAATCATGCCAGCCTTCGGGATCGTTCTCGGGTGCGAACACGTCGAACTCTCCTGCGGCTTTCACCGCCGCGGCCATGAAGCCGTCTCCTGCCTCCATCAGCGAGCGGGTCACATGCATGCGGCCCTGAATGGGCTGTTCGGGCGCGATCCCGAGGCAAGCCAGCTTGCGGAAGGCGTCATTCTGGGCGGCGATCAAGGCGGCGTCCGGGCGATCTGTCTGGGGCTGTGCGGTGGTGGTCATGGGTTTATCCTTTGAGAGTTTTGAAACACCCTCCTCAAAGCCTGCTTTCCCTTTACTGGCACAAACCGCTCAAGCGGCCTGGGCGCCCTCCCCTGCCCTACCCGCCTCCGACCGTGCGATCAGGTAGTCGCAGGCGCGCTGCGCGTCGGCCGCGTGCTTGAAGATCGCATTCTTGTCAGAGCGCAGAACGCGTAGCCAATTGTAGAGATACGCCGCGTTCATCTCGAGCGTATGGGCCGTAAAGCCGAGCGTCTGGCCAAGGAACACCGAGGTCAGCTCGGCGACGATCTCTTCGCGCGCGTAAGAGGTGTTGCCGAACTTCGAGAGCCCGAAATCACGGTTCAGCCGATGGCGCGCCTTGGTGGCATGGGCCAGCTCATGGGCCCAGACCCCGTAGAAATTCCGCGGGTTCTCGAACCGCGCGATCGACGGCATGAAGACCTTATCCACGGGCGGCAGATAGTAGGCTTCCGTCCCTGTGAAGACGGTCGTGATGTCAATGGCGTCGAAAAACGCCTGCATATGCGGGATGGGCTTAGACGGCGGATGTTCAGGCACTGGCTCGGGGTCCGGATAGAAGCTCTCGGGCAAGCCCTCGATCTGACAGGCATTGAACACGCGGTAGGATTTCTGGAAGCGGAAGATGCGGGCTTCCTCAGAGCTATCATCGCCGTCGCTACGGTCGTCCTCATCGGCGGCGTCCTTCCGGCTTTGGCCATAGTAGACAACGACAGACGACTTCTCGCCCTTGCGAACCTTTGCGTCCAACGCATTGGCCTGCGGAAGTGTCATCCAGAAGGGCGAGCTGTGGCCCGCCATCACGGTGCGCATAGTCAGCAGGAAGTTGTTCACGCCTTGGTAGGGTTCACCGCCCACGCGCAGTGGGCGCGAGCTGCCACCTGCGGTCCATGGCTTGCGCCATGGAAGGACGCCACGCTCGATGATGCGGATGATTTCGTTCGTGATGACCTCGGAGGCATCAAATTTGGGCGTGCGGGATCGGGCCATGGCTGGCGTCCTTTCGAGTTTTGGTGAGAAAGACAGACCGGAATCCGGCCTGGACCCGACTGAGGGACCCCCAAGGGCCCTCATCCGTCAGTCACTAAACCCGAAGGACACTTTCCCTTTCCACCGGCCAATTTGACCGAGATAACTGCCGAGGGTCCGACACCACCACGGTTCCCAGTGACTTCATGCAGTAAGTGCCGGTTGGGGTCCAAATTCGGCAAGCCACATCGGCAACTCCGGCCTGACCGCAGCGGTCTTTATCGTATTATCAATACCTTACCTGATGTTTTGGATCGGCAAAGAACGCGCCTACTACGACTTTCGTGGACCAAAAATCAGGATTTGCTTCGTTCAGAGCAATGCCGCGCTGCGGATAAGAATGCGAAATGAAGGCGCAGCACTTCCTGTCAGCTTGAAATTCAGCGATGTTGCCGCTATATACCGTCAGAATAGCCGAAGGATGACAAAACATGCATATTGCTAACTTTGCTGAAGGCGGACAGTTCGAGCCCCGAAAGATCGCGGCAGTGCTACGCACATCAGCAGAAGAGATCGCCTTGACCGTTGGTCTCGGCAAGGACGCCCTTCAACGGCGGGCGCGGATCGGCTCTGACAAAACGCAGCGCCGTTTGCGTGAATTGGTCGAGGTGCTCAACAAGGTCGAACCGCGCTTTGGCTCGGAACTAATGGCCTATGCATGGTACCGGTCAGAACCCCTACCCGGCTTTGATGGCCGTACAGCCATGCAGCTTGTGCAGGAAGGCAAAGCGCAGCAAGTTCTGGAATATATCGATGCAGTCGATGCGGGCGTCTTTGCCTGATGCCCCTGAAAGATGGATGCTACACAGGACCACTCTATCGCGCCCTGAACCCGGTCTATGCGCGTGAACCTCTGTCCGGACGAGGCGCTGAACTCTATGGAGGGCGGTTTAACGCCAAGGGCACCCCTGCTCTCTACACTTCGCTGGATCCCGCGACCGCTCTTAGAGAAGCCAACCAGGTCGGCAGCCTGCAACCCACTATCCTGGTGTCCTACAAGGCCGACCTTGGGCCTATTTTCGATACCCGCGATCAGGACAGGCTCGAACGGTATGGGATGACAGCGTCAATGCTTGCCGATCCTGCATGGCGCATGAAAATGCTCGAAGGGCAATCAGTTCCGACGCAGGATTTAGCACGCGCCCTCATAGCGGATCGGTTTGCGGGGCTTCTGATCCAAAGCTTTGCGAAGGGTGCGTCATCATCGGACTTCAACATCGTGTTGTGGGTCTGGACGGACAATAAGGGTTCTTTGGCAGTGGTGGATGATGAAGAGCGATTGTCACGCATGGGAACTGTGAGACTTGGTGCCTGATCTGTCCACCGCGGTGGACATCGGCCGGTCGGAGGAATGCGGAATGACCGTGCAGTATCGCCCTAGTGATTTTCGACTTCGTGGCGTTGATGAGCGTGGAGAGACCGCGCGTCATTGGACCATTTGCCGGTCAGGCGTCCACCGCGGTGGACGCTAGGCGGATTGCATACCAGTTTTAGACAGACGCTTGATTAAAGCCACTGGATCAAATTGGTCTTGACGTTGGCCCAAGGTGATACTGTGAAAATACGCTCCAAAGTCCCTGATGCGTTTTCCAAGTTCTAGCATGATGAAGATCGCGCATGACGCTTTCTGAGCTCCTACTGCATCCTTGGCTTTCTCGAATGTTTCTGGGTGAATGCCCATCATGGGTGCAAGTGTTCGAGCATGGTTTTCAATGTCCAACCAGTCTCTAAGTCTCTCTGTGGAGAACGATGTCGCTTGATTGCAGACTGAGGTCAGCAAGTCTGGTTTCAGAGCTTCATTGCCTATGTTGCTATCTAAATCTTTTTTTTCTTCTTCAGACTTAGATTGGTGCCGGACAGTTTGTCCGTCATTGGCGGACAATTCCACAGTTTCTGGTGGGTCATCTGGGGTATACAAACTCTGGCATTCGCTGTCCGTGTCGGCGAGCAGCGCGTGGTATTCGGGGAGGCTCAGCTTCCTGCGTAGAGCTTTCCGTGCGTGGTTAATGAGTGTGTTGCTGGGATCATGCTCTTCCAAATGGGCGAGCTTTGTAAGGATCTGTTTGCGGACAAATATCCCATCCCGCCGGTTATTTTCCATCTCATGTGCGATGGCGATAAGCTCGCTCGCACGTTGGAGGAGGGGGGCTAGAGACAGTCCATAGCTGACGCATTGACCGCCGGATGAGCGAACGCGGTAGCGCTTTCGGTTCGAGCTGTCATTGCGCTCGATGAAACCGAGTTCAACGAAACGGTTGATGTGTCTGCGGAGGGTCCGTTCGTCGATTCCGCCGACGCGCTGGCAAATCGAGTTGTTGGACGCGAAAACCGTTTCGCCATGGCCTGGTTTCAAGAAACTGAGCATTGCTTGAAGTGTTTGGATATGGCCAGGGCGCAGACCGAACACGCTGCGTGCATCTCTCAGTGCCCTGAAGATGGTCCAAATGTCGGTTTCAGCCGCAGGAATTGGACCGCGTGATGCATCAGCGCCAGCGGTTCCGATCGATAGTTTTGTAAATGCCATGGTTTGTTCACGACGACCGTTTGGCCCACAACTTCCGAGTCTCTTCCCAAAATTTCACTCAGGAAAAGGCAATAAAAATCCGTCCACCGAATCGGTGACTCTTGACCGGTTTGCTGGAGGTTGCTACATCATGAGTGCTAATCGAATGATGAGGGCTCTCCAGGGGAAACTTTGGGGGGCTCTTTTCTTTCTGGTCTTCGCTTTTCTCCTCTGCTCGCGTTACTCTGTGTGGCTTGGGTTAGGACCCAGAGCCGCTCTCATTCCGCCACTGGTCGAAGAGCTGCAAAAGCGTTGCCTCCGCGCGCTCTTCGATCCATTGGCCGAATTCAGGGTGATCCTTCTTGGCGATCTTGATGGCGATCGTTTTCTGATCGACTGTCAGCGTTCCCACAGAGCTACCGTCCGCATCTTTGACGACGGACGTTAGGCTGCCGTTGGCTTGTTTCTTGTCGTTACGCGCCTTGTTGGAGCAAGCCGAGTAGACTGCATGAAACTTTTCCGCGCTCGGAGTTTCGTCGGGCAGCGCTGCAATCACCTCTTTGGCCGTGTTCACCAGATCTATCTTTTTCGAGAAAGCGGCCAGGTCACCCCACTGCCGTCGTCCGATGCCATGTGCTGGCCCTATTAGCTGTACAAGCCCTTCTGGCAGTTGCTCTATAACGACGCGATGGTTGGACACGCCCTGCCGTGTCAAGCCGAGAGCATCCTGAATGACGTTTGGTTTGTAACCTGATTCCTGCATCTCTTTGATAAAAATAGATTTCTCAATGAAAGACGGGTCTAGTCGGAGGTTGTTCTCTTGGCCCTGTGCGATCAGAGAAGCGTCGTCATCCAAGGTCCGAACGATCGCCTTGACCGTTCCGCCAACCATGCGGATCGCTGCAAGCCTGCGTCGTCCGTAGATGATGCGGTATCTGTCCGGTTGCGCTGATGGACGGACCATAATTGGTACTTGTTGCCCATGCTTGCGAATGCTTTCGGCCAACTCATCAATGCTGGAATCCTCCAGCACCAACCGATCGCGCAGGCCATCCATATCAATCTGGTCGGGTTCGATGTCACGGATCGAATTCGCGGTAATCTCGCGCAAAGAGTCGCGCAATCCGCCAACAGAACCTGGCAGTTTTGCTGCCTTTGATGGGGTAGGGGAGGGGGCCGCGCTCTCCTTCTCGTCCTTTGGTGGCTGATTGAAGATGTTTCGGGCCATCAGCGACGCCCCCATGCCATTTGGATTGTCTGTTCCAACTCATCGCCAACGCCGTTCACGCTGGTCAAAGCGCGATCAATCGTTTTTCTGATGAATTGGCTAGGATCAACTTCGTAGACGGTTTGCTGGGTCATACCAGCGTCCGAGATTGCCGTAGATTTCAACATTGGTTCAGTCATGACTTGTCCGGCCAAGATCGATCTCAGGTAGCCCGCCATTTGCGTCTGGGGCCCGTCCGACGGTTCGTATCTCGTGATCAAGAACTTTACGAAGTCCCAGGTAACGCGCCGGCCAATGGCTTCTTCCACGGCCTTGACCGTTTCCGAAGCAAGTTTCAGGAACTGGCTCATGGAAGCGATGTCGAGCATGCCGGGTACCACGGTTACCAAAAGCCCCGTCGAGGCTGCCAACGCCGTAAGGGTCAAAAAACCAAGTTGAGGTGGGCAGTCGATTAGGACGATGTCGTAATTCGCCTCTACTTCCTCAAGCGCTAAGGCGAGACGCTCCGCAAATATGGGCTGCACCCGGCGAGCAAGGGCGTTTGCCGTCTCGGTTTCGTATTCCGAGAGCATTAGACCCGCTGGGACCATATCGAGCTTGTGGAAGTAGGTTTTTTGGACGACGGCTGAGAGCGGAACTTGTTCCTCATATCTCAGGGCATCATAGATTGTGCCGCCTTCGGCGAACTCGAGCTCGGGCCGAAAGCCGAAAAAGGTGGTCAGGCTTGCCTGCGGATCGAGATCCAAGACCAACACTCTGTAGCCTCGCAAGGCGTACCGTTGTGCAAGATGGATCGTTGCTGTCGTTTTTGACGATCCGCCTTTGAAATTGACGACAGATATCACCTGGAGACGATCGCCATCGCGTCGACCAGGGCGGTAGCTTTCTGCGTTCTTTCCAGTGCGCACCAGAATATCGCGCAACTCATCAATCTCTTGCGCTGTGTAGAACCGGTGCCCGCGGTTGTCTGTATGCACTTCCGGGAAGCTGCCGTCCTTGTGCCGGTTGCGTAGGTTAGATGTGCTTACGCGCAGGAGGCTGGCAACCTCGGTAGAACTGAAACGGCGTAGGGACTTTCGCTCCTCGGGCTCGAAAGCGATCTTCATCTGGCGATCCAAAGACTCAGCCAGATTGTCGGCAAATGCTCCGATGTCGGAAGAGCCTATGCCTTGCACGTATCCAACGTTACGATCATCCATATCCTGCCGCCTACTCTCGGCCTCTGTTGAGGCTCTTAGTCATTCTGACGGTGTACAGCGTGTCTGACGCGTTTTGCCGTCAGAATGGGAATGCCACGATCCAGTGAGTCCGGCAAGAAGAATCTAGATGTAGTGTGAAAGTTATCCACAGCACCAATACGTTCATTCGCATCAGGATAGCCGCAAACTTTTGATTTTATTGCATTAAGCCGACACGATCGCACTTCAAGCCACCAATCCGACTTGTTTGGATGGTTTCAGCTAAACCCATGCACCCAATGGCACAATTGACCTTCTGACGGTGTCTGGAGCTATAGATTTAGTTGGATGAGCCCCTGCTAGTTACAGTCGGGAGTTAGCCGATTCTGATGAAATTAGACCAAGTCGCTCCGCTCGTTCGAGCAACATTTTGACCGACGACGGCTGCCAGCTCGTGCGACCTCGAGGGGTGCGCTCACGCATAGACTCAAGCCGGTCGCAGATTGCCTGCAGCGTGATGCTTGGATCCGCACCCTTAATGGCCGCCACGATGGCAGGCAGGCGGTCATCGGTTTCGCGCCGTCCGGCGCGGCCGAGCACTTCATCGGGCAGAAACCCGTCGCGCACATATGCCTTCACAGCGCGAAGCAGGCGGCTTTGGGTCCAACGCCGATCATAGGGCAGGGGGGCATTGATAATCCGCAGGACGTCTTCCCAAGCCATGTCGGGGCGCAGGCGGCGCACATGCGGCACCCAATCCTGCGCGGACTCGTTCAGGCGCTCCATGTAGCCGTCCTGTCGCGCCAGCCGCACCTTGCGCAGCGCGGCGGGGTCCTTGACGCGAAGCCCAGGGTTGCCGCCTACGCGCCCTTTGGCGCGTGCCGAGGCAAGCCCGGCCTTGGTGCGCTCGCGGATCAGGGCACGCTCGAACTCGGCCGCAGCGCCCAGAACTTGCAGCGTGAATTTGCCCTGCGGGGATGAGGTGTCGATGGGGTCCTGCAGGGAGCGGAAGAAGGCCCCCTTGGCCTCCAGACGCTCAATCACTTCGAGAAGATGCGACAAGGACCGCGCAAGCCGGTCGATCCGAACGACGACCAGCGTATCGCCGCTCTGGACGCGTTCGAGCACGCGCGCAAGCACCGGACGCGCGCGATTGCCGCCGGAGGCTTGTTCTTCGAAGATTTCGGCGCAACCCACAGATTGAAGGGCCTCTGACTGGGGCAGGGGGGTCTGATCCTCTGTGGATACGCGTGCATAGCCTATCAAGGGCATGAAAACGGGCCGTTTGCAATTTAAGGTATCGCTAATAAACGACCGTTTGACGACGGCGATGCAAGGCTCCCGACATTGACGAAACTCTCCCATTGGCATATATTGCCAACAAGGAGACTGCCACCATGGTCACACGCAACGTCGTCCTAACAGAAACTCAAGACCAGTTAGTTCAGGCATTGGTCACGTCTGGCCGATACCAGAATGTGAGCGAGGCCATGCGGGCGGGTTTGCGGCTGCTTGAGCAGGAAGAGGCTCAGCTGGCCGGCATTCGGGGTGGCCTTTTGGAAGGTCTGCAGCAGGCGGAACGCGGCGATTTGGCCGAAGGGAGTGGGGCGGATGCAGTTCGTCGGGCTTTTGCGAGGGCACGGACGACATCATGAGCCGAACTTTCCGGCTCACCCGCCGTGCGGAAGAAAGCCTCGTTGAGATTGCCCGCTGGACCATTGAAACCTTCGGACCACGTCAGGCGGATATCTACGAGGCAGAACTGCTTTCCCGTTGCGATGCCATTGTAAGTGGCCAGGCACATAGCAGAAGCTGTTCAATCTTGGTCGAAAATGCCGAGGACCTGAGATACCTAAGGGCAGGGGAGCATTTCCTGGTGTTTGTGGATCGGCCTAAAGAAGTCATCATCGTCGATATTCTGCATTCCCGCAGCGATCTGCCGCGCCACATTGCGGCTTTGACAGCACTCAGAAGCAATGAAGGTTGATCCTATTCAAAGACCCGCGGCCCTGGTCAGGTTCACGCGGAAACGGTCCCGGCGGCGCTGGTAGCGACGGGTCATCTCGGCCGAGGCGTGCCCGAGCTGCTTCTGGACGTATCGCTCGTCGACTTCGGCCGATGAGGCGAGGCCCGCACGCAAGGAGTGGCCGGAGAAAAGTGCGAGGCGGTCTTTCTCGGGCAAGCCTGCACGAATGCCGGATTTCAGCACCGTTGCCTTGATGAGCCGGGCAACATGCTTGTCGTTTAACCGCTTTTCTGATGCTCGTTTGCCATCGCGTGAGGTGCCGACGAAGACCGGGCCGAAGTCGATCTTGGCAAAGTGCAGCCACTGTTCTAGCGCGTGCACGGGGCAGGTCTGGTCGGATGAGCCGCGGCCGATCTCGACCTCGCGCCAGCCTGTCTTCGCGTTGAGCGTCAGCACCGCGCCGTCGTCGGGGACCGTTCAAAACTCTGGGGTGAATCCGATCAGGTGATGTAATCTCCTTGCCCATAGATGGTTTTTTTTGGAGGTGAGAATGCATTGGCGCATCATTTTGGAAGCGGTTGACCCGACAGGGGACGAGTACAGCAAAGAGTTTTTGATCGACAAGGACTTCGACGGTCTGGCGGACGGGAATGTGGGCTGTTCAATCGATGATGGCAAAGCGATCATGAAACAAATTCAGAAGATCGTTATCGAACGCGAGCTGGATTTGTGGACCCGGTATTGCCGCGCGTGTCCAAGTTGCGACGGCCTGTTGCCCATCAAGGATTACCAATCACGAAAACTGCTCACCGTGCATGGAACAGTGTCGGTGAAGTTTCCCCGGCTCGTCGTTTGCCAGAAATGCCACCCAGCAATGTGCATGGCGTTTTCTCCGGTTGCGAATATCTGCCCAGACCGAGCTACCCCGGAACTGTTAGAACTGTCTGCAAAACTGGGTGCCAGGTTTTCCTACCGGGAGGCAGCAGATGTTCTGGCAACGTTTTTGCCCGATCAATCTGCGCGAAGCTTCACGACACTTCGCAATCGAACTTTGGCCATCGGAAAGCGGATCGAAGAAGCCGAAAGGCATCAGCACTGGTTCGAAGACCTGGACTATTCAGACAGAAAACAGCTTGAGCTTGCGCTTGTCGACGACCCGGCAAGTGAATTTATTTTCAATGTCGACACGGCGCATATTCCGCTGGTCAAGCGATATGGTGGCCGAACATTCGAAGCGGTTGTTGGCCATTGTGGACGCGGCGGAAGAGGCGATCCGCCGGGGCCAGTTTTTGCGTTTGAGGGTACACAGCCCAGAGAATTAATGGCGGTTGCAGCCTTGGCATTGAAGAGCCAAGGTTATGCAGATCAGGGCGAAATCACGGTCATTTCGGATGGCGCAGAATGCCTGAAGCGCCTGGCGGGCATGCTTCCGCAACCAGTGACCCACATCCTCGATTGGTTTCATATTTCAATGAAGATACAGCCGCTGGCCCAGCTCGCGGTAACGGCTTCGAAGCACCTATCGAACTTTGGAGACCATATCGAAAGGATAAAGTGGCGGTTGTGGAACGGACAAGCGGGCCGCTCGCTTTCTCTCATTGCAAGGGTTCGACGAGATTTGTCCAGAAACACTGTGCCAAGCATATGGGCATACCGCGCCGACAAATTGCTAAGAACTCTGCAGATCTACATAAGGCGAAACAAGAGTTCGGTGGTCAACTACGCTGAGCGGTACCGCTCAGGAAAGCGGATTGCAACCGCACCGGCAGAGGCGAGCGTCAACCGGCTGGTCGCCAAAAGATTTGTGAAAAAGCAACAAATGCGATGGTCCCGGACCGGAGCACATTACCTGCTGAAGGTTCGCGCATCCGTGTTGAATGGAGACCTGCCTGAACGAACGAAATATGAAGCGCCGAGGTCACCTTCTCCGGGCAACATTGCGAGCTTCATTAGCCCTACACCGCCTTTGCTCAAAGCAGCGTGACCCCACCGTTTTGAACGGTCCCCTCTGACTGTCGCGATCGACGTGAATACCCGTATGGTTCTGGGGTTCCACCTGTCGCTGGAGCCGCCTTCGCTTCTCTCGGTCGCGCTTTGCCTGACCCATGCGGTGATGGAGAAATCGCACTGGCTGGCGGCGCGCGGCATCAATACGGACTGGCCCGCGCATGGCATCCCCAGGGCGATCCACGTGGACAACGTCCTATGTCGGGAACTTTTGGCTGTTTAAGTCAGCAGGTCATGGGGCATCCGGCGAACCGGATGCCCTGTAATCGTTGCCCAGACGGGCTCTGCCGTCAAGAAATGA
>NZ_JBXWSB010000012.1:2500-64469 GCF_059613205.1 Ruegeria sp. BHSB064 | reverse complement strand
CGTTCAACGATAACGGTTTGTTACTCACCAATCTGTTCTGGACCCAACGGGCCGAAAACGGTTCATGGACGCTGCAAGTTGGGCAGATCGATGTCACGGATTTCGTTGACATCTACGGGTTGGTCAGCCCCTACAGTGGTTTCCAGAACCTGTCTTTCAATACCAATCCGACGATAAATACGCCCAACCAAGGCCTTGGTATTGCCGGTGGGATAAAGATGAGCGAAAACCTTTACGCTGTCGCGAGCGTGTCGGACGCAAACGCCGACCCGTCTGAGCCGAGTTTTGATGTGTTTAGCGACGGCAACCTCTTCAAATCACTCGAACTTGGCTACACCTCCGGCTTTGATCGCATCTACTTCGACAATATTCACCTGACTTTGTGGCATGCGGATGCGGCTGACGATGGCAGCCGAGCGGAAGACTATGGGGCTGCGTTCTCTGCGGCATGGTTTGTCGACAACAAGTGGATGCCGTTCTTTCGGGCAGGGGCCTCAAAAGGAACCGCAGCGCTTTATGATCGCTCGATCTCTGCCGGTCTGGGGTATTACGGTCGCAATACCGATCTGGCTGGTGTTGGCCTGAACTGGGCCGAAGCCAGGGGCATCGACGGGACACAGTTCACGCTTGAAGCCTTCTACCGGTTTTCAATCTCACCGGGGTTGCAGATCACACCATCACTGCAATTCATTTCCAACCCGCTGCTGAACCCCTCTCAGGACGACATCACACTGTTCGGCCTCAGAACGCGGATCGTTTTCTGAGGGGAGGTCATGCGGTGGCAAAACAAAACAGCTGAGGAGGCACTGTCATGAAGACCCTGTTGGCCGTAAGCGCCATAGCGATCACTTTTGGTGGCGCGTTACATGCGAGTGAGGAAAGCAAGACGTGGGAGGCGTCAGAAGAAGCGAAGCAGTTTGTGCAGGATACAATTGTCCTTGGCATGTTGGCCAGCCCCTATGGCACCGGTTGGACCGAAGACGAGCAGCTTCACACCTACTTCGCGCGTGCGCGGGACAACGGCATTACGGGGCATGAGATGACGCTTGCCGCTGCGGATATGTCTTTCGACACCTTTCTTGATCAACATTACCATTTTCGCGCCGCCATGGCGCAGCAACCGGAAAACTACCTCATCGTGAATGAAACCCGCGATATTGAGGCGGCCCACATACAGGGCAAGACGGCGGTCATCTGGAACAGCCAAACGGCCACGATTCTGGACGGCGATCTAAGGAAGATGGCAGTGCTCAAGGATATGGGGGTCAAAAGTATGATCCTTGCTTACAATGACATTTTCCGCACTGGTTCCGGGCAGTTGGCGGCCTACAACGGGCGCGACATTGGTCTGACGCCTTGGGGGAAGTCAGTCATCGACGAAATGGTACGGTTCGGCATCCTGCTGGACCTAAGCCACACCGGGTCCAAAACGGCAAACGACGCCATGGATTACATGGATGAAAACTATCCCGGCGTGCCTTACGTTTACACGCACTCGGTTCCTGCAGGGTTGTACGCGAATGGGCCCAATGCGACGCCAAAGGGGTGTTATCGCGCCATCCCCGACGATGAGGCGCTGCGCGCGGCCAAGTCCGGTGGCTACGTTTCTCCGACGTTCACCGAGTGGATGATGGATGGCGTCTGGCCCGAGGATATCTCGCCCAAGCAGGCGGCTGATATGATCGACTACTATGTCCAGCTTGTTGGCGTCGACCATGTTGGGATCGCGACGGACGACATGTTCTCGACCGAGCTTGTTGTGCAGTTCGCAACTGCCAACGCAAGCATGTACGATGACGGCGGCTATATGATCGACGCCTTCAACAAAGGGGCGACCGGCAACGGCGAACTGGCCAAAATCCTTGCGGCGATTACCGATGATCTTTGGGCAAGGGGCTATTCAAACGAGGATCTTGCAAAGATATACGGCGGCAACAAGATGCGGGTTTATGCGCAAGTTTGGGAAGGTAAACCACCCGAACAATTCCTGAAAGAATACCCCGAGCGTCTGCGTCTGAGGCAAGAACTGCGTGATGGGTTCTATTCGCGTTAGGTTATTAGGCGCTTATTGAAAGAAGGCAGGTTACATTCCGCAAGGGTGAGGCTTACGCCCCACCCATTGCTAGTTAGTCCCGCCTCCAATGAAGTTGCAGATTGTTGTGGTGGCAAAGTTCGATCTGCGTCCGGAACGCCTGATCGCGAACACCGCCTATGGCACAGGACCAATCTTGGGCTGGGACGGCTCTGATTGCGTGGCTCATGTGGTGCAAATGACGAATTCCTCCTCGCCGCGACTGCCCAGAACTTCTGCGAACTGGCCAAGATTATTCCCGCATCGCAGCAAACGCGAAAAGCCTGATCAGAGAGGCGCGCGCCTCAGTACAAAAGGCGACGTTCTGCGTCAGCAACACGTTGTTTTTCAACAGAATGCAGCAGCAAGCTGACATACGCGCACATACAAAAATTCGCTTTGACAGTGACGGTCTTCGTGTTTCGGGCAGAATAAGAAGCGAATTATTGGGCGATGGGAAGCTCGAGCGTGATGCTAGCGCCTTTTTCGACTTGGTTGATCGCGACCGCTCCTCCGTGGCGCTTCGCTACAGCTGAGACAATCGACAACCCTAAACCGCTACCTTCGGAATACTCCAGCTGCGAAAATCGACTGAAAACGGCTTCGCTTTGGTCGGGTGAAAGGCCGGTTCCGTCATCGGATACGGTCAGTTTGACGATCCCTTCTTCACAGAGCAGCACAACTGAAATTCGACTCAGTTTTGCACCGCCGTGCTTAACCGCGTTGTCCAGCAGGTTTTTGATAGCTTCGGCCAAAAAGACCCGATCTCCCGAGACCAGGATTGCCGGTGCTGGCATTATGACTTCAAAATCTATCCCTTTTGCGAGGATATGAACGCCCATGTCAGCGCAGGTTTCTTCCACAACCGCACGGAAATCAATCTTGTCCATCTGATCCTGGTGCGTAGGCTGCCGCAACCGCTCCAACGACAAAAGCTGCTCGGCCACCGTGGCGGAGTTTTTCGCTGCCGACACAAGCTCGATAATCCGTTTGTCCTTGTCCTCATCCGTTTTTGCGTCCCGCAACGCCTCGGCCATGGACTGGACCGCTGCCGCCGGATTTCGCAGCTGATGCGCGGCTTCAGAGATAAACACTTGATGGGCGTTGATGCTGTGCTCGACCTGTCCAAACAGCCGGTTCAGGGTTTTGACAATACCATGGACCTCGACCGGAACCTGGCGTTTGATTTCACTCAGGTCATCGGGTGAGCGCAAGTCGATGGCATTCTGTAAATCCAGCAAGGGTCGCAGACCGCGCGCGACGCCGAACCAAACAACAATGGCCAGGGTTGCCAACAGGATACCCATCAGGATCGCAGCGCGGATCGACAGTTCATTGGCAAAAGCGTCACGGTCCGCGATGCGCTGCCAAGCCGTAACTGTTGCATCGCCCACCAGGTTATCCAGTGTGATCCGTTCGGTCATTTTCAGCACGCGCACCGGCTCATCCCGATAGACCGCCTCGAAAAACCGGGGCTGGTACGCGTCCTGCTCAGACGGGTTTGCAGCGGCCGGAGGGTATGCGTACCCCGTGACGTAGATACCGCCGGGTCCGGTGACGTGATAGAAGATCTCTCCGCCTGACGCGTCGCGGATCAAGCTGCGCGTGGTGGGCGACAGGGCATCGCCTTCTGACACCGCCACATCGCGTGAAATGGCCAGGCCGGCGGATAACAGGCTGTCGTCAAAAAGCTCCTGCGCCGTCTGCTGGGCAACTGTATAGCGCCAGTATCCAAGCAGGATCGCGAGCAGTACCAATGGCGTCAGGATCAGAATGAAAAGCCTGAGCCTGAGCGAACCGTGCCGGATCACTTTTGCACCTCAAGCAGATATCCAAGGCCACGGGCAGTCTTGATCCGGATGCCAAAATTCTGAAGGCGCTTGCGCAGTCGTGACACATGCGGCTCGACGGCTGAATCGTCGACATCAGCGCCCACCCCGTAGACGTAGTCGGTCAACTGACTCTTGGGGACGATCCTGCCGCGTCGTTCCAGCAAGCATTCAAGCACGGCCATTTCCCGACGCGGCACATCGAGCACTTGGCCCTTTGCGCTGACCTGCCGCGCGGTGCGGTCGAATTCCAGATCTCCGATGGTCTCTTGCGTGCCGTAGTCCAGTTGTTTGCGGCGGGATAGGGCGCGGATGCGGGCCTCAAGTTCGTCCATCTCGAACGGTTTCACCAAGTAATCGTCAGCGCCCATATCCAGGCCCGAAACGCGGTCGCTGGTCTCGGTGCGCGCGGTCAGCAGGATGACGGGTGCGCTGTCACCCCGGTTGCGAAGGGACCGCAAAATCTCAAGCCCTGACCGTCCCGGCAGGTTGATGTCCAGAACGATCAGGTCTGCGCCTTCTTGCTCCAGATACAAATCGGCCGCGCCGCCATCCGTCAGCACATCAGCAGCATGGCCCCGATCCCGCAGGCGATAGGCAATGGCGTTGGCAAGGGTTTCATTATCCTCGACGATGACGATCCGCATTTGGGCTCCTGCAAGTTTCGCGCAAGGTTGGCGCTCCATGATTGCCAGATGGGAGGGGGAATCAACCCCGCAGTTCTATTTGCAATCACGGTGGTGCAGCGCGCGCTGACGTGTTTGTCTGGTCAACAGGGAGGAACCAATGGCCATTTCCAACTTCACCCGCCGCGCCGTCGTGGGGCTGATCGCCGCCGCCGGACTCGCCGCACCTGCCGCTGCCGAGGTCGATTTCTCGGGCAAGACCATCGAATGGGTCATTCCGTTCTCGGAAACGGGAGGGTCTGCCAAATGGGCCAACTTCTTCGCGCCGCTTCTGTCTGAGGCATTGCCAGGTCAGCCGACTGTGGTTGTGAAATTTATGCCCGGTGCGGGTTCGACCAAAGGCGCGAACTGGTTCCAGGAGCAGAGCCATGATGATGGTACCCTGCTGTTCGGCACATCCGGTTCAACCCAGTTCCCGTATCTGCTGAGCGATCCGCGCGTGCGCTATGAATACAATGACTGGATTCCGGTCATGGCGTCGGGCACCGGTGGCGTTGCCTATCTGAACGCCGAGGATGGCGCCAAGTTTGATGGTTCTGCCAATGCTTTGAAAGACACCAACTTCATCTACGGTTCACAGGGCGCGACGCGACTGGATCTGGTCCCGCTGCTGGCGTGGCAGATGTTGGGTATGAATGTGGAACCGGTATTTGGTATCAAAGGCCGTGGTGATGGTCGCCTGATGTTTGAACGTGGTGAGGCCAATATCGATTACCAGACGTCCTCGGGCTATCTGGGCGGGTCTGCCCCGCTGGTTGAGGCTGGTCAGGCTGTGCCGATGATGACATGGGGCGCGCTGGATGCGGATGGCAACATCGTGCGCGACCCGACATTCCCGGATATTCCGACCTTTAAAGAGGTTTGCGAGGCCACAGATGGTTGCGAAACCAGTGGTGAGGCTTGGGATGCGTGGAAAGCCTTCTTCGTGGCAGGCTTCCCGGTTCAGAAACTGGCCTTCCTGCCCGGTGACACGCCACAGGAAGTGGTCGACGCATATACCGCAGCGTTCCAAGCCGTGACCGAGCGTGGTGACTTCGCCGATATTTCCTCGAAACGAGTCGGCAAGTATCCGGTGTTCGTCGGTGACGGTTCGAAATCTGCACTGCAAACAGCGACCAATGTCGATGACAATGCTAAGCAGTATGTCCTGAACTGGCTCAAAGAAGCGTATGGCGTCGAACTGAACTAAGCCGACACGCCGCAGCGCGTGCCCTGACAAAGGGCACGCGCCTTTCTGCTCACAAGACAACTTATGAAAGGCGGCCGCTATGGAGGTTTTCGCCACCGCTCTTCCTGCGCTTGGTGATGCGTGGGGTCTTATCCTGCAACCAATCGTTCTGGGTTATCTTGTGCTCGGCGTCGTTATGGGGCTGGCTGTAGGTGTTTTCCCAGGGCTTGGAGGCATTGCCGGCCTGTCGCTGTTGCTGCCTTTTATGTTCGGCATGGACCCAATCTTGGGGCTGGCACTGATGATCGGCATGGTTGCGGTGGTGCCGACCTCGGACACGTTCGCGTCCGTCTTGATGGGCATCCCCGGCAGTTCCGCCTCGCAAGCTACGGTGCTGGACGGCTTTCCGATGGCAAAAAAAGGCGAGGCTGCGCGGGCCTTGTCAGCAGCTTTTTCCTCGTCCCTATTCGGAGGTCTGGTCGGCGCGACCTTCCTGACCATGTTCATCCTGATCGCGCGGCCCATTGTTCTGGCCTTCGGTCTGCCCGAAATGCTGATGATCACCATTCTGGGCCTGTCGATGGTCGCTATCTTGGCAGGGCGTATTCCCCTAAAGGGAGTTGCCGCCGCCGGGCTGGGCTTGATGGTTGGTACGATTGGTGAGGCCGACGCAGGTGGTTCGCTGCGTATGGCGACTTATGACATTCCCTATCTGACTGATGGCCTGAAACTGGTCATCGTAGGGCTGGGTATTTTTGCCGTGCCCGAAATCGTCTCACTGCTGCGGCAAGATCGTTCGATAGCCAAAGGGGCATCTCTGGGGGCCGGTTGGCTGGACGGGGTCAAAGACTGGTTCGCCAATATCTGGCTTTCGGTCCGCTGTTCGATCATCGGTGTGGTTGTCGGTGTCATTCCTGGGCTCGGAGGCTCGGTGGTCGACTGGATCGCCTATGGCCATTCGGTTCAATCCACGAAGGACAAGAGCAACTTTGGCAAAGGCGAAGTGCGCGGGGTCATCGGCCCGGAAAGCTCGAACAACGCCAAAGAGGGCGGGGGGCTCGTGCCGACCCTGCTGTTTGGCATTCCCGGTTCTGGCTCGATGGCCATCTTCATCGGCGCGGTCGCGCTGTTGGGGTCGGGCGATATCGAGGTCGGGCCGAGCATGCTCAAGGACAATCTCGACATCACCTATTCGATTGTCTGGTTGCTGGCGCTTGCCAACGTGGTTGGCACCATCCTGTGCATCGCGGCCTCGGGCGGGATCGCCAAGCTGACCACAATCCGTTTCACCTATCTGGCACCGTTCCTGTTCATGCTGATCAGCTTTGCAGCGTTCCAGTCCGGTCAGAATTTCGAAGACCTGCTGGCCCTGTTCGTGATTGGCCTGATTGGCATCTTCCTGCGCCGTTTCGACTGGTCGCGTCCGGCCTTCCTGATCGGTTTCGTTCTGTCGAACCCGGTCGAGAAATTCACCAATCAGGCCTTCCAGATCGCCTCGTTCCGGTTCCGCAAGAGCTTTGGCGAGGGCATGGAATACGTCTTCAGCCCCATCGTCATCGTGCTGATCGTGGTCACAGTTGTTTCTGTCATTCTGGGCATCCGGCAAGCCAAGATGATCATGGCCGAAGGTGATGTGCAGGCAGGTACGAAGCGCGCACCATTGGTCTTCCTGCTGGTGATCATGGCCTATCTGATCGTCGCTTTGGTCAACGCCAATATGATCCCTGACTACAATATGACCGACAAAATCATCCCGTTGGTGATCGGCAGCGTGTCTTTGTTCTGCTGCGTGATCCTGTTGATCCAGATGATGCGGCGGCCCGAGGGCGACGCGATTTTTGCCGATAAGGAAATTGCCGGTGAAGACGCAACTGCACCCCATGGCCTGTGGTCCACTCTGGCGTGGTTCGCCAGCCTGATCGCGGCAACCTGGGTGGTGGGGTTCATCCTCGCGCTTCTGGGTTTCCTGATCGCGTTTTTCCGCATCCGGGCCGGGGCAAGCTGGCAGATGACGCTGATCCTGACCGCCTGCGGCATCGGTTTCATGTGCCTGATGGCGGGCGCACTGAACCGCGATTTCCCGCCAGGTCTGTTGCAGGACATGGTCAGCCTGCCCTGGCCGCTGAAGTGAGGGATCCAAAATGACCCAAACCGCAATCCCTTACATATTCATGCGCGGCGGCACGTCGAAAGGTCCATATTTCCGCCGCTCAGACTTGCCCGAGGATCTGGACATATTGGCCGAAGTGCTGATCGCCGCGCTTGGGTCCGGGCAATCTCTGAACATCGATGGCATCGGAGGCGGCGCGGCGGTGACCACCAAGGTTGCCATGCTATCGGTCAGTGATGATGAGTGGGCGGATATCGATTATTTTTTCGCGCAGGTCTCGGTCGAGGAAAAGCTGGTCGATTTCAAACCCACCTGCGGCAACATCTTGTCCGGCGTTGCCCCTGCCGCCATCGAAATGGGATTGTTCCAGCCGCGGGGCGATGAAACTGAGATCCGCATTCGGGCTGTTAACACCGGAGCCCGGGTTGTGGCCAAAGTGAACACGCCAGGGGGTGAATTGACCTATGAGGGTGATGCGGAAATCGCTGGCGTTCCCGGTCATTCCGCGCCGGTGCAGCTGAGTTTCATGGGCGTAGTGGGATCGGCCACCGGGGCGTTTCTGCCCACGGGAAATCTTCGCGATACCGTTCAGGGCATCGAACTGACCTGCATGGATGTCGCCATGCCGATGGCCATCGCCCGCGCCGCCGACTTCGGGTTGACGGGCTACGAAAACGCGGAGGAGTTGGATGCCAACCGCGCCTTTTTTGACCGGATGGAGGCGGTGCGGATCGAGGCCGGGGAACGGATGGGTATGGGCGATGTGTCCAAGTCGGTAACCCCCAAATTCGGCCTCGTCGCACCGGCCAGAGAGGGCGGAACACTTGCTGTTCGGTATTTCATGCCGTGGAAGACCCACCCGACCATGGCGGTCACCGGCGCGCAATGCATGGCGTCCTGTGCGCTGACGCCTGGCACAGTGGCGGACGGTTTGCTGGATCGCCCCACGACAAGCTCGGCTGAGGTCGTACTGGAACACGCCTCGGGCAAGATCGACGTGCTGGTAGACTTTTCCACCACCGATGGGTTCTCTGTGGACGCGGCGGGCTTAGTGCGGACCGCGCGCAAGTTGGCGGACGGGCATGTTTATGTACCGCAATCCGTTTGGAACGGGTGTTGATCAGGCGTCATCCATTTGGTATACTACGGTATACAATATGGGAGGACACGATGGACGACTACTCGGAATGCCTCGATATCGCGCGCCAGGAGCTCAGGTTGGCGCAATCAGCATTGCGGAGGGATATGGCAGAGTACCCGACACCGATCGCCGGGTGCGATGAGCAGTTCAACCATCTGCTGGACCAAAGCGAACGGGTTCGAAACGCGCTGGCAGCACTCGAAGCGCCGCATTTTGTTCCTACCCCGAGAAAACTGACCATTGGGCAGGGTATTGAAAGCCGATGAAGATACACATTCTGGACGACTGGTTCGACACGCTGCGGGGTTTGTCATGTTTTAAGAGGCTGACCGGTCATGAAGTGACCGTATGGACAGATCGTGTCGAACACACTGACATTCTGGCCGAGCGATTGAAGGACGCGGAGGTGCTTGTCCTGTTCCGCGAACGTACAAAAGTCACCCGCGACCTGCTGGAGAAATTGCCGAAGCTGAAACTGATCAGCCAGCGCAGTGTTTATCCTCATGTCGATGTCGCAGCCTGCACAGATAACGGTGTGCTGCTTTGTTCGAACATGCATGGTGGTACGCCGTCTTACGCCGCAGCTGAACTCACTTGGGCACTGATCATGGCCGGGATGCGGGATTTGCCCGCACAGATGGCCTCGGTCAAAGCAGGACGTTGGCAGGCCGGCGTGGGCAAAACGCTGCGGGGACGTCAGCTCGGGCTCTATGGCTATGGCCGCATTGCTCGGGCCGTTGCGGGCTATGCCGAGGCATTCGGGATGAATGTTGTCTGGTGGTCGTCTGAGCAAGGCCGGGCACGTGCGCGGGCGGATGGTGTGCAGGTCGCGGCCAGCCGTAAAGCGTTCTTTGCCGACAGCGACGTTGTCTCAGTCCATGTGCGCCTGAAACCGGACACGCGCGGGATCATCACCGCATCGGATTTTGCACAAATGCAGCCGGGCGCGCTGTTTGTGAACACCTCGCGGGCTGGGCTGATCGCTCCGGGTGCCTTGTTGGAAGCGCTGAACGCCGGTCGCCCTGGCAAAGCGGCCATTGATGTATTCGATGCCGAGCCACTGAATGACCCAAATGATCCCTTGTTGGCACATCCAAACCTGATAGCGACGCCGCATATCGGCTTTGTCACCGAGGATGAGTTCGACCTGCAATTCGCAGATATTTTCGATCAGGTGAATGCCTATTCCGAAGGCGCTCCGATCCATATGATCAACCCCGAGGTCTGGACCAACGCAGAATAAGATTCGCTGCAATGGGCACGCATGTAATGACCCTTACTATCCGCGTCAGGTGGTGGGTGATCACAAAGCCCAATTCCACAGATGCGTGCCACCTGACACGTTTGCGACAGATCCCCCCCGGGGTCATCTCTGCGGAGACATCCACGCGGTTTCTGCGTCGCTGCAAGATTGGCGACTTACATATTCTTCAAATCGTGAAACCGGCGAAATTTGCCTATTTTTTGTCCAAGTCCAAAGTATCTGTCTAAAATTTAGACACATGATGTGGAAGTAAGCAGATTTGGAAAATGCAGATTAGTGTTCTGCCCCTTCAACAGAGAAACAAGTGGCACCCAACGAAACTCTAAAGGTGTCCTATAACCCAAGTTGCAGCCATATTGCCCACGCACAGTGCTGTGCCACCGCGTGCCGCTGGCGCTGTAAGCCTGAGTACCAAGCAATTGGGCGACAGGACGGTGCTGAACAAGTTTCGCCAGTCTGGGTCTTATAAATGTCTGTTCCCCAGAACCAATACTTCGGATCTTGACGCCGTTCTTCTCAACACGGCAGGCGGCGTAACCGGAGGCGATTCATTTCGATTTGCCGGTAAGGCAGCGAAAGGGACGGCGCTGACTTTGACAACACAAGCCTGCGAGCGCGCCTACAAGGCCCAGCCGGAAGAATGTGGCCAGATTACCAATCTTCTGACGGTTGAGGCTGAAGCCCGGATAAACTGGTTGCCGCAAGAGACTATTCTGTTCAATGGCAGTGCTCTGGACCGACGCCTGAAAATCGAGATGGCTAAGGATGCCGAGATGCTGATGGTCGAGCCGCTCGTCTTCGGGCGCATCGCAATGGGCGAAACGCTGACCGATATTCGTCTAAACGACCGGATCGAGATACGACGCCAGGGAAAGACGGTGTTCCTTGACGCGATCCGGTTCTCTGGTGATTGGCACAAGCATATGTCCAGCCCGCATATTGCAAACGGCGCAGGGGCGATGGCGCTGATCGTCTTTGCCTCAGCGTTAGCTGAAAGTCATCTGGATTCTATTCGCGAAATGCTGCCCGAGGACGCAGGGGCAACATTAATCCGGGACGACCTTCTGGCAGTCCGTGTTCTGGCTGACAACAGCCTGACCCTTCGCCGCACAGTGATGCCGGTTTTGCGCAGGCTGAACAAAGGCAGATTACCCCGATGCTGGATGCTCTGACATGAACCTTACACCCAGAGAAAAAGACAAACTGCTGATCGCCATGGCTGCCGAGGTCGCCCGAAAACGGCTGGACCGAGGCGTCAAACTGAACCACCCCGAGGCCATCGCCCTGATCACCGACGCCGTGGTCGAGGGCGCGCGCGATGGCCGTTCTGTCGCTGACATGATGCAAGCCGGGGCCGAAGTGATCACCCGCGATCAATGCATGGAAGGCGTGCCCGAGATGATCCACGAGGTGCAAGTCGAAGCCACCTTTCCGGATGGCACCAAGCTTGTGACCGTCCACAACCCAATTCGCTAAAAAAGGACCACAGATATGACACGTATGCTTTTCCCCGCTCTGATCCTTGCTGGCCCCGCTGCGGCCCATACGGACACGCATATCCACGCCCACGCCACAGACTACGCCGCGTTGGGTGTTGGCCTTGCCGTCATCGCGCTGGCGGCGCTGGTCGTGATCACGAAGCTTCCGAAATGATCCCTGGTGAGATCATACCTGCCAAAGGTTCACTGACGCTCAACGCAGGGCGCAGCAGTCGTCTTGTCATTGTCGCCAATACAGGTGATCGACCGGTACAAGTCGGCAGCCACTACCATTTTGCCGAAGCGAACTCTGCTTTGGATTTTGATCGGTATGTAGCCTTGGGGATGCGATTGGACATCCCAGCAGGCACTGCTGTGCGATTTGAACCCGGCCAAACGCGCGAGGTTATGTTGGTACCCTACGACGGGCGCCGCCACATCTATGGTTTCAATGCACATATCATGGGGGCTCTGAAAGATGCCGGGCAAGATCAGCCGGAGTGACTATGCCTCCATGTTCGGCCCAACGGTCGGTGACAAAGTACGATTGGCCGATACCGATCTGATTATCGAGGTCGAGAAAGACCTGATCGTCGAGCGCGCAACGGCTGCACGTTTCAGCGAGACCGGGCACCGCGAAGACGTCTATGGAGAAGAGGTCAAGTTTGGTGGCGGCAAAGTCATTCGGGACGGTATGGGGCAATCTCAGGTCACACGCGCCGAAGGAGCCGTGGACACGGTGATCACCAACGCGCTGATCGTCGATCATTCCGGCATCTACAAAGCGGATGTGGGGCTGAAAGACGGGCGTATCGCCAAGATCGGCAAAGCCGGAAACCCCGATACACAGCCTGGCGTCGACATCATCATCGGCCCCGGCACCGAGATCATTGCGGGCGAAGGACGCATTCTGACCGCTGGCGGGTTCGACAGTCATATCCACTTCATCTGCCCACAACAGATCGAAGATGCCTTGCATTCCGGCCTGACCACGATGCTGGGCGGCGGCACCGGTCCGGCGCATGGGACTTTGGCGACCACTTGCACCCCCGGCCCCTGGCATATCGGGCGGATGTTGCAGGCAGCGGATGCGTTTCCGATGAATCTGGCCTTCGCGGGCAAGGGCAACGCCTCACTGCCCGCAGCGCTTGAGGAACAGGTGAAAGCCGGGGCTTGTGCCCTGAAACTGCACGAAGACTGGGGTACCACCCCCGCCGCCATCGATTGCTGCCTTTCGGTGGCTGATGCGATGGACGTGCAGGTAATGATCCACACAGACACGCTGAACGAATCCGGCTTTGTCGAGAACACCGTAGCCGCCATGAAAGGCCGCACAATTCATGCGTTCCACACCGAAGGCGCAGGCGGGGGCCACGCCCCGGACATCATCAAGATCTGCGGTGAGAACCATGTTCTGCCGTCCTCGACCAATCCCACGCGGCCCTTCACCGTGAACACGGTTGAGGAGCATCTGGATATGCTGATGGTGTGTCACCATCTCGACAAATCTATCCCCGAGGACGTGGCCTTTGCTGAAAGCCGCATCCGGCGTGAGACCATCGCCGCCGAAGATATCCTGCACGACATGGGGGCATTCAGCATCATCGCGTCAGACAGTCAGGCCATGGGCCGCGTCGGAGAGGTCTTGATCCGCACGTGGCAAACTGCGGACAAGATGAAGAAACAGCGTGGACGTTTACCCGAGGAAACCGGTGAGAACGACAATTTTCGCGTCCGCCGCTACATCGCGAAATACACCATCAACCCTGCCATTGCACACGGTCTGAGCCACGAAATCGGAAGCATCGAGGAAGGCAAACGCGCTGACCTTGTTCTTTGGAACCCTGCTTTCTTCGGGGTGAAACCAGAGATGGTTTTGCTGGGTGGCACAATCGCCTGCGCTCAGATGGGGGATCCAAACGCATCGATCCCTACGCCGCAGCCGGTCTACAGTCGCCCGATGTTTGGCGCGTACGGGCGATCGGTAGAAAATTCAGCGATCACTTTTGTCTCGCAAGCAGCCTATGCAGACGGGCTTGGTGATACACTGGGATTGGCAAAAAAGACCGTCGCAGTCCAAAACACGCGAGAGATTGGCAAACAGGATCTTTTGCTGAACGACACGACGCCTCGTGTCGAAGTCGACCCGGAAACCTACGAAGTCCGGGCAGATGGCGAATTGCTGACCTGCCAACCCGCCGAAACGCTGCCGATGGCACAACGATACTTTTTATTCTGACCAAAAAATGTGCTGCGTTGCGGCAAGCGCAAGGCGGAAATGACCAAACACTATCTACTGAGTGAGGCCGATATGACACATATTGAACCCCATGGGAGGACCAACGTTCACGAGGGTCCAAATGGCACATTCAACAACACATACGAACGCGCACTTTTCGCTGCCCGGTTTGATCGCAAACATCGGTTCGTCGATTTACTCGGCTCTGACAAGGTTAGCCGAAGCCCAATCCCGCGTTCGGCAAGTCGAATTCCTGCAATCGCTCAGCGACGAAGAGTTGAAAAAACGCGGTCTGACACGCGAACGGATCGTGCACCGGGTCTTTGCGGATTCAATCTGGCTCTCATCACTCCCACCGCAGAGGAGGCGACAGTATGACCGCCCTGCTCTGTACGGCGCGCCAGTATTCGGATCACACGCATGGCGATCCGGAAGATTGCCTGTCTTTGACTTACGACGACCGGTTTTTGCGCCGCAAGGTTCTGACCTGTGAAAGCGGCGAACAGATACTCATCGATCTGGCACAAACGACTTCGCTGAACCACGGCGGCGCATTGGTTCTGGATGACGGTCGCGAAGTGGAGATACAGGCAGCACCGGAAGCGCTGCTTGAGGTAAAAGCCCCGGACCTGACGCGTATCGCATGGCATATCGGCAATCGCCACACGCCCTGCCAGATCCAAAAGGATCGGCTGTTGATTCAGGTCGATCACGTTATCCGCGACATGCTGTTGAAAATTGGTGCAACGGTTAAAGAGGTGCACGAACCGTTCACCCCGGAAGGCGGAGCCTATGGCCACGGCAGAACCCATGGCCACACCCACTGACGCTGACATCCTGACGCTGACCCAATGGTTGTCCCCTGCCTATCCTGTCGGGGGATTTGCCTATTCGCACGGGCTGGAAGCGGTAATTGACGACGGATCTGTCACGAATTCTCAGGATACCGAAGCCTGGATTTCAGATGTGCTTGAACATGGCTCTGGGTGGAATGATGCGTTGTTCCTTGTGGCTGCGCACAATGCGCAGGACAAAGATGAGCTGATCAATATCGATGATGTCGCGCGGGCCTTTTGCGCGACATCGGAAAGGCGGATGGAAACCGAGTTGCTGGGTCAGGCATTCGGAAATGTCACGAAGGGCGTTTGGGAACTGGACCTTGGACAGTTCACATACCCGGTCTCTGTCGGTCAGGCGGCAAGGTTACAAAACCTTCCTGTAGCGCTGACGACCAAGATGTTTCTGCAAGCATTCGCGAGCAACCTTGTCGCATGTGCAACACGCCTTGTGCCACTGGGTCAGACTGATGCCCAAAGGGTGATCCGCCAGTTGACGCCGCTGTGCGCTAAAATCGCTGCAAGGGCACAAAAGACGAGTCTGGACGAATTAGGCTCAACCACATTCTTGGCAGATATTGCGTCCATGAAACATGAAACACAGTATTCGAGGATTTTTCGCACATGACGAGCATGAACGGCCCACTTCGAGTCGGTATTGGAGGCCCGGTCGGAGCCGGCAAAACCACTTTGACTGCTGCTTTGTCCGAAGCGCTGAGAGACGTTTGTTCAGTGGGCGTTATCACCAATGATATTTACACGCAGGAAGACGCCGAGGCGCTGATGCGCATGCAGGTTCTGCCGCGGGACAGGATCATCGGCGTTGAAACCGGCGGTTGCCCACATACTGCAATTCGCGAAGACGCCTCGATCAATTTGGCGGCCGTTGCTGAAATGCAGACTCGTCACCCTGATCTCGATGTGGTGTTGATTGAAAGCGGTGGCGACAATCTATCAGCCACATTCAGTCCGGAACTGGCGGATTTAACCATCTACGTGATCGATGTCGCGGCGGGCGAGGAAATCCCCAGAAAAGGCGGACCAGCAATCACGAAATCAGACATCCTGGTCATCAACAAGACCGATCTGGCGCCGCATGTTGGCGCTTCGCTGGAGGTTATGGAGCGTGATGCCAAGAAAATGCGCAATGGACGACCCTTCTTGTTCTCGTCGCTGCGTCACAGAAATGGGGTCGACGCGATTGTGGATCTGCTTGTGAAAGGAGGAGGTTTAAGGATTTCAGACGCGCGTTAGTCCCCGAGGCGAAGCGGCCAAGGTATCGAGCCCAAAAGCCGATTGGGGAAACCGAAAGCACGATTGTCATTTTCGCATTTGGCCGCAGGTTTGTTTGCAGGCAGACTGTAAGCGGAACGCACCACGGTGTTTTTAACAAAATTTGATGCGGACAACGTTTTCTTTAACCGGCGTGTTGCGCGTCCCAGCTGTCAGCAACCGGCACATCGAAGGGCAAGTTTTCGCAGCCTTCGGGTGATTGACGGCACCAAAATCAAACGGCGTTTTGCAACTGGTTTTCGAGTTCATCGAAAGTTAGGCTGACCATTCCCGTTGCGGCACAAACTTCTGCCAATCTTCTCCATGGGTCCCTGTTCATGAGCGACAGCGTAGCTAACGAATCCGCAGAATTCTGTTGCGTGTGCAACTATTCTACAACGGTTTCTGCAGGGGTTGGCTTTCCCGATGCTAGGGGGCGACGATTGCAATAATCGTCCGAACCCCAATCTGCCTCTCGTAGAGGAACTAATCGCAAATGCGCTGAACATCCTGCTTGATCACGCGGCATCCTCTTTCGGGGGTTCTTTGGCACCGGTCATGAAGGCCACTGCATCGGACATGGTATAGTCCTTGGGGTCAATCGTACAAAGGCGTTTGCCCAGCCGGTGTACATGGATGCGATCGGCGACTTCGAAAACATGCGGCATGTTGTGGCTGATCAATATGATCGGAATACCACGCGCCCGCACGTCCTGGATCAGCTCAAGCACCTTGCGGCTTTCTTTGACGCCCAAAGCAGCCGTCGGTTCGTCCATGATGATAAACTTGGTTGCAAAGGCAGCGGCGCGGGCAACAGCAACACCTTGGCGCTGACCGCCAGACAGCGTTTCAACTGCCTGATTGATCGACTGCACAGTCATCAGCCCGAGCTCAGTCAGCTTTTCACGGGCAAACTTTTCCATGGCAGGTCGATCAAGCTGGCGCATGTATTTGCCCATGAAACCCTGCTTACGGATTTCGCGCCCCATGAACATGTTGTCGGCAATCGACAGGGCAGGGGACATGGCAAGCTGCTGATAGACGATCTCGATCCCCATGTTCCGGGCGTCGATTGGCGAGGTGAAGTTGACCTTCTTTCCTTCGATCAGAATCTCGCCTTCATCCGGGATTGTTGCCCCGCAGATCGCCTTGACGATGGACGACTTGCCAGCGCCGTTGTCACCGATGACAGCAAGGATTTCTCCTTGCCGCAGTTCAAAGTCGGAATGGTCGATGGCAGTCACGTGGCCATAACGCTTTACGATCCCGCGACCCTGGACGACTGGAGTTGTGTCTGACATCAGCCCGATACCTTTCTGATCCACTGGTCGACTGCGACCGCTGCGATGATGAGAAGTCCGATAAGCAGGAAGGTCCACTGCGCGTCCGCGCCCAGAAGCCTGAGCCCCAGAGTAAAGACGCCGACGATCAGTGCACCGAACAGGGACCCCAGAATGGAGCCTCGCCCGCCGAACAATGAGATACCGCCAATCACGACCGCTGTGATGCTTTCGATATTGGCCAATTGTCCGGATGTTGGGGAAACCGACCCGATGCGCCCGATCAACGCCCAGCCCGCAAAGGCACAGATTAAACCGGACAGCATATAAACGGACATCAGTGTTCTGTGCACGTTCACACCGGAAAGCTCGGCTGCCTCAGGATCATCCCCCACCGCATAAACATGCCGGCCCCAGGCCGTGTGTTTGAGCGCGTAAGCCAGCACGAAAATCAGAACGAGCATGAATATCACGCCCACCGTAAAGGTCGCGCCACCGATGCTGAACTTGGTGCCAAAGAATTGCAGGAACGGGGCGTTGGCCTCGATATCCTGACTGCGAATTGTTTCGTTTGCGGAATACAGAAAGTTTGTTGCCAAAACGATCTGCCACATGCCCAGCGTGACAATAAACGGCGGCAGCTTTACGCGACTGACCAGCCATCCGTTGAGAGCCCCGATCAGGGTTCCCATTGCCAGCCCGCACATCACTGCAATCGGTACGGGGATGCCGTAGCGGAAAGTGAACTGACCCATAATGACGGATGAAAACACCATGATCGCACCGACGCTGAGGTCGATACCGGCGGTCAGAATGACAAGGCTTTGTGCCGCGGCCACGATGCCCACGATCTGAACCTGTTGCAGGATCAGCGTCATCGCAAAGGGTGAGAAGAACTTTGACCCCAGCAGCAGGCCGAAAATTAAGATCGCGCCAACCAGAACGATCAATGGCACAAAGGATGGATTGACGTGGAGAAGATGCTGCAACTTCCCCAGAACACCACGCCGGTGATCTTCAAACTCCGCAACGGTTTCCGTTGGGTTGGCGGCGGTTTCGAATTCCTGGGCGTTTTGGTTTGCTTCAGACATCTCTCCCCCTTTTCGTGGCTGGCATCGCGTCCACGAAATCAGTTTACAGGAAGTTTCGGTTTGCTGGTGAAAGGATTGATGAGGCGCCGTGGCGCGCCTCACCCAAAGGGGCTGTCTTTAGCCCCAGCAGAGATCCAGGCCTTCCGCGACCGACAGCGACTCGACCCCATCAACCGGCTGGTCGGTGATGAGCGCCACACCCGTGTCATAGAAGTCTTTGCCGGGTGTGTTTTCGGGCTTCACGCCCTCATCGGCCCATTTCTTCACGGCCTCAACACCAAGCGAGGCCATCAACAGCGGGTACTGCTGGCTTGTCGCACCGATCACACCGGCTTCGACGTTTTGGACACCGGGGCACCCGCCGTCGACCGAAACGATCAGAACGTCGTTTTCACGCCCGATGGATTTCAGCGCCTCATATGCGCCTGCAGCGGCCGGTTCGTTGATCGTGTGAACAACGTTGATGGATGGATCCTTGGCCAGAAGGTTTTCCATCGCACGGCGACCGCCTTCTTCGTTGCCGTCGGTCACGTCACTGCCGACCAGACGCGCATCGGTTTCGTCACCGATGACGTTCGGGTCCGCAAGGTCCACGCCGAATCCGTCGAGGAAACCCTGATTTCGCAGAACGTCCACAGTCGGCTGACTGACGTTCAGATCCAGTGTCGCGATCTTGGCATCAGCTGCGGCGTCACCCATTTTGGCTTTGGCCCATTGACCGATCAGCAGGCCGGCCTTGTAGTTGTCCGTTGCGAATGTCGCGTCCGCCGAGTCAATCGGGCTCAGCGGTGTGTCCAGCGCAATGACCAGAACGCCCGCATCCCGCGCCTGTTTGACGGCAGGAACGATCGAGCTGGTGTCAGATGCCGTCAGCAGAATGCCTTTTGCGCCATCCAGAATGCAGGTTTCAATGGCCTGGACCTGAGTTTCATGGTCGCCATCAACTTTACCGGCAAACGCCTTGAGCGTCATGCCCAGCTCTTCTGCCTTGGCGGTTGCGCCTTCCTTCATCTTGACGAAGAAGGGGTTTGTGTCGGTCTTGGTAATCAGGCAGACGGTTTCACCAGCCGCGTGCGCGGATGCAGCGGCGAATGTCAGCGCGGTCGCGGATGCGGCGAGCTTGAGTAGATTTCTCATAGTGTCCTCCCAGAAAATTGTTGTCGCCCCGCGCGACGTTCCTGCGGGACGCGCCTCCATCCTCCAATGAAGGCCTTATTCAAGAAACCGTGATTCTAGTCTCTCTGTCAATAAATAAATAAAGTTTATTTATTAATTTGCCCGAGCATCTTTTCATAAGAAAATAAGGTGGTTATGTTTGGGTTTATGGAAAGAGAGGCGCTCAAAACACTTACTGGTGGAGTAAGTCAAAGCGGTGTTCGCGATCACAACGAACGCCTGATTCTGACAGTTTTACAACGGCATGGACCCGCTGCGGGTGCGGATGTCGCGCGGCTGACGGGCCTGTCTCCTCAGACCGTCTCCATCATTTTGCGCAAGCTCGAAAAGGATGCGATCCTCAAGCGTGGAACGCCACTGCGTGGGAAAGTGGGCAAGCCCTCGATCCCGATGGAGCTAAACCCCGAGGGCATCTTGTCGGTCGGCATGAAGATAGGCCGACGCAGTGCGGACCTGCTTTTGATCGACTTTACGGGCAGGCCACGTCGTCAACTTTCCACGACTTACGACTATCCTCTGCCCGAGGCTGTTTTCGGATTCCTGGAAACTGGATTGGAAACACTTCTCTCTCACGAGCCCCAAAAGCTACGCGACCGGGTCTGCGGAATCGGGATTGGAACCCCGTTCGAACTTTGGAAATGGCACGACCTGTCCGGACTTGCGGCCAAGAAATTCAGTTCCTGGAAAAACGTGAACTTCTTCTCTGAGGTCGCCAAGTTCAGCGACCTGCCGGTTTTTGTGGTCAACGATGCCACGGCCGCGTGTCACGCCGAACACCTTTATGGACGTGGGGCTGAGTATCGCGATTACTTTTACTTCTTCATCGGATCAATGATTGGCGGCGGCGTTGCGTTGAACGGCACCGTATTTGAGGGAAACCAGGGCAATGCGGGTGCATTGGGCGCGATGCGGACGACGGGTCCTTTGGGCGAAAGCCAGCAACTGATCGACACTGCCTCGCTGTTTCTGCTTGAGGACCGGCTGATCGAAGCGGGCGTCGATCCGGATATCCTGTGGAAGAAGCCGCAAGATTGGAGCAGCATTTCTCGCTACGTCGAACCGTGGATTGGGACCACCGCACAGGAGCTTGCCAAGGCGGCCCTGTCCATTTGCGCGGTCATTGATTTTGAGGCAATTTTCATCGACGGTGCCTTCCCGCCGGAAGTTCGAGAAGAATTGGTATCAAGGGTTCGCCGTTACTTGGTCAACCAGGACAAACGCGGCTTGATTCCTCCGGTTGTGGAAGCCGCCGCAGTTGGGGAAAACGCCCGAGGTATTGGCGCGGCGAGCAGTCCAATTTTCCGCCAGTTTCTATTGAACACCAATGCCGGGCTATCAGGGATGTAGCCTATCCGAAGTCCGGAATGCCTTCGATCAGCGACAAGTTGGAATGGTGGGTGATGAGAGACTCGAACTCCCGACGCATCGTTAAAAAACAATGGCTTACGTGTGTTTTTGTAACCGTGTAACCGGCCCAAAAATGGGCCGAATGACGCCGAACGAAGATCGCCGCGGTAGAATGCTCAAATCTCATTGATGCTTTTTCAAGCGCATCGCCCCGCTTGAGACTTGACGGATTAGGTCTTGCCCCTTGGTTGCGAGAAGATATTTATGCTTGTCGATCTCTTGCAGCGACAGAGTTCCATTAGCCATGCCATGCATCAAATCATTTCGACTGTTTATCCATTCCCATATAGGAGCTGGATCAAAGCATGTGTTCAGCAGTTGGTTTGAGATTGCTCGCTGTTGGAGGACATTCACCTTGTTGCCCAGCATTAAAAATTGACGTCCATTTGAAGGCTGTGGAACGCCGCCGCTGTTTTGCAGCATTGAGACCATACGATCTTCCAGCAGCGCATAGACATACCATGACGCTTCAAAATAGTGCTTGCTGGAAATAGCGTTTTCCAAACGTTCATGAAATTTCTCGAATAACTCTCGTTTATCAGTCATTTGCTTTCTCAATTTGTGTGGTTCTAGTTCGACATCTCAAAACAAGCTTGGCTGTCCTGTGTCGCGAAGTTGAATCAGGCCATTGATCAACCACGTATCATGCCAGAGCGAGTGAGTGCCCATTGCGAAATACAACCCTCGCTCTGGAAGCACATCACCGAACTGTTGCTGCATTTTCTTTAGTGCCTCTTGTTCTCCATACTCTCGGCGCCAATTGAAGAACGTAGCCTCTGTTTCCCAGTCCTGACAGGTGCCTTGGCGGTCTCCATCATCAGTTGAGTATTTGTATTTGAAGCTATAAGGGCAGGCCCGTTGCGGTATTGCCGGGCGAGGAATGAACATATCGCTCTGCCTATGAAACTCATCAATTTTGGCTTGTTCCGAGTCCAAATCGCTTTGCGTTTTTTTCTCGATTTGAAATGAGTGAATGTCAGGTTTGAGCAGCGCCAGACTCAGCTCTTTTTCACGCTGTTCGTTCAGGCTGGTTACGATGAGCCTGTTGAGAAAAGGAACTTTTTCTCGATCCGGCATCCGTCCGACGATTTCAAGGCTTTGACTGTCAACATGTCGGCTTTCGATACGTAAGTCTTCGCTGGGGCGTCGCCACTTGAATTTCACCCGGTCCCAGCGCCTGAACTTTTTTCCATCTTCGAGAACCCGGAAAGAAACAGGATACATTCGTAGCCAGTTGCCATAGAGATCAACGCCAGCGCAGCACACGGTTTCTCCGTGTTTCGTTCCGATTACAGGTGCAGCTTTGATTAGAATAATTGCTTCGGTTTCGCCCGATTTACTCGCTAGATTCTCCTGCAAGGCCGTGTCTTACCCCAATATGCCTGATCGAAATATCAGTTCGTTTTTCAATTTCATGTGCCACAATCGACCTATGGCATTCTATGTGACAACGTTCGAAACATAGCAAACATGCTCCACCTTCGATTGCAACCGGGATGACGCTGTTCAGCGCCGCTTGCGCATGATCTGTGGCAAGATGAGCGTTAAAAATCTGGCGGAACTTGTCGTAGTCTCCGGCCCGCGCCGCTTCTCGACCAGGCTTGGGGTCCCCTAAACTTTTTAAGTGTTCATAGCGTATGCCGGCAGCCTCTACGGCTTCACGCAAAGCCCGCTTGGAAAATCCCTTTTTTCGGGACAAAGGTAATTCGCGAACATCAACTAGGCATTTAACTTTAGCTTCGATTAGCGTGGCAACAAAATCATCAATTGATGAACCTTCGTAGCCAATTGTCATAAGCTCTACTGCCCCTCTGGCGTCCGTGTTGTCGAACATTGAAATACCTCTGACCTGTTCTGCGTTTCCCGCGCTCTTATCGCGAAAGAATACATTGATGAATGAGGAAGTGTGAAATTTCTCGCACTTGGCGGCTTATCGCTATTTGTTGATGCAACAAAAGCCCGCCAGCATGCACTGGCGGGTTCGTTGTTTAGGGCGGTCAATGTCTGATCATGTGAGGTCAGCCTTCAACTCAGCCAGAATCTGCTCGGCTGCACGAATTTCTTCCGCTACCTTCGACGCAGCATACAGCATAGTCTCAAGCAGTCTTTCAGCTTCGGCGGTCTCTCTGGCACTGTCTCGTGCTCTGTCCGGGAAATGGACAACATTAGACTCGGCGTTCATGCTGCATCCTTTTCTGCTTCGACCACCGGTAGCACATAGCGGGGGTTGTCTTCCCACTCGCGGAACACTTCATCCGGCGCATCGTCATCCGGCTCATCGGTGCGAGTAAGTGCAGCAACAGCCGAGAATTCAACTTCAAGCCTTCGCATGTCCAAAAGAAGGCCTCTGAGCTGATCAATGAGTTCTTCAAGAGAGCCAGCCGGATCGTCATCCGCCCGAAGATCGTCAATGATCCGGTCAATCACATCTTCGGGTATTCCCACACAAGAACATGCGCTAAATCCAAACAAGTGATCCTGCATCGTCTCATCACTAACAGCTTTGTTGTCCACAAGAGTGGACTTGTGGGCGCGCGGGTAGACCGGAGAGTCCAAGAATCGCTGAAACAGTTCTTTCTGAGTCAGTGTTGCCCCTGCCGGAGTGTTGGTGGTATTCTCGTTCATAGTGTTCATCCTATTGTTGAACATTGCAAAAATGCGGCGTGGTTCTGGTCGCCAAACTGAAGCCACGTCGCTCCTTTGGGCGCCTAGACGCCCGTAACTTTCCACTGAGGGAAAGACCTGCGGACCTGCTTATCAAGCTGATCCAGCATCTTGTTGAGCCGCACGGCTTCACTCATGGCCGTGGTCCTGTCTGCCGTATCAGAGCGTTCCAGTTCTGCCAGGTAGTTGGTGATCTCCTGCTGCTTATAGGCATTCACCACCTCGGCTAGCCCCACGGCTGCGTCGATTAGGCAATCGATGATCACCTCAGCCCGCCCTACGGCGCCCTGCGCGCCGCCAAATGGATTTTCTATTCCCTGAGTTGCATCCTCCAGCACGAACGCCTCTGGGCCGCGCTCATCGTCAAACGAGGGCGCATCTATGCCCGCCGTCCACATTGGCAGCTCGAACTCACTGAGCCCGCCGCGTGCTTTGGCTTGCTCACTGAATGTCCGTTTCAGGTAAGGGTAAGTGCTATCCTGCTTGACCCGTTGCTGTTCTTTCTCCCGTTGCCGCTGTAGCCGTTTTCGTTCCGCGGGTGACATTGCCATTTCAACATTCCTTGTGACCGTGACTGTAATATGTCACGGTCACAATAGGTTGTCAATGAGATTCCTCAATCGCTGAATCGAACACAAGTTAGATATGTCCAAAGGCTTGGAATGTCCTTGAGTTCCCCCGGCTACCACAAGATACTTACGGCAAAACAAAACTCGAACGAGCAGGCAGAGATGATGACCCCCATCACCCAATCCGAGATCAACAAATCCGCATGGGGAGCATGCGACACTTTCCGGGGTGTAGTAGATCCGTCGATCTATAAAGATTACGTCCTAACGATGCTCTTCCTGAAATAAGTCAGTGACGTATGGAAAGATCATCGGTCCCGGTATGAAGCTGAACACCCCGGAGCTCCGGAGTTGGTAGACGCATTGATGCAGCAGGAGGCATTTGTCCTACCTACTGGCGCTGGTTTTGACGATCTGCATAAACGTCGCCATGAAGCTGGGAATGGAGAACGTATCGATAAAGCCCTTCACGCTATCGAAGAAGCCAACGGCGACAAACTGCGCGATGTGTTCCAGGATATCAGCTTCAACTCCAACAAGCTTGGAGACGAGGAACAGAAGAACGACATTCTCCGTCACCTGCTGGAAGATTTTGCCAAACCAGAGTTGGATCTGCGCCCGTCACGTGTCGGCCAACTCGACATCATAGGTGGGGCTTACGAATACCTGATTTCCCGCTTTGCCGCCACGGCGGGAAAAAAGGCAGGCGAGTTTTATACACCTGCCGAGGTGTCTGATCTAATAGCCTGTCTGGCCAACCCACAACCAGGCGACCACATCTGCGATCCCACTTGCGGTTCGGCCTCTCTGCTCATGAAGTGTGGCAAGCTGATCCGTGACAAGGGCGGCAAGGGATACGCGCTGTTTGGACAGGAGGCCATTGGATCCACCTGGGCGCTGGCCAAGATGAACCTGTTTCTACACGGGGAAGTGAACCACCAGGTTGAATGGGGCGACACGATCCGCAACCCCAAGCTGCGCACCAAGGACGACGCGCTGCGGCACTTCGATGTGGTCGTGGCCAATCCTCCCTTCTCCCTGGATAAATGGGGGACCGAGGCCGCCGAGACGGACAAATTCGGACGGTTCCGCCGCGGTATCCCGCCCAAAACCAAAGGCGATTACGCCTTCATCCTCCACATGATCGAGACGCTGAAACCCAAATCAGGTCGCGCCGTGGTGCTCGTGCCCCATGGGGTGCTATTCCGTGGATCGTCTGAGGGAAAAATCCGGCAGAAGCTGGTTGAGGAAAACCTGCTTGATGCTGTCATCGGCCTGCCCGAAAAACTGTTCTTCGGCACGGGCATCCCTGCCGCCCTGCTGGTGTTCCGCAAACACAAGACTAACGACAGCGTGATGTTCGTCGATGCATCCCGAGAATTCATCTCTGGCACCAACCAGAATGCTTTGGACCAGACCCATATCGACAAGATTGTAGCGACCTACGAGGCTCGGGAAACCGTGGACAAGTATGCTTACCGTGCCACGAGAAAAGAGATCGAGGAAAACGATTTCAACCTCAACATTCCCCGCTACGTGGACACGTTCGAGGAGGAGGAAGAGATCGACTTGATCGCTGTGCGGGCCGAGCGGCAGGCGCTTAAAGCGGACCTTGCTGAGTTGGAAACCCGCATGGAGGGATATCTGCGGGAGCTTGGGCTCGATGCATGAGGTTCAACCGAGAGGGACTGGTTTCGTTGGCGAGCTACCTGAAGGTTGGGTGGTAAGGCCGATGGCCGAGGTTTGTTCAAAGGTAACGGACGGAACACATGCCACTCCAGAAACTGTAGAGTCCGGTAGGCCATACGTTACCGCGATCCACGTCAAAGGCGGCAAGATTGATTTCGAAAAATGCCTGTATCTTAGCGAAGAGGACCACAGAGAAATCTTCAACCGATGCAACCCCACCGTGGGTGACCTCGCGGTCGTAAATATCGGTGCTGGCGTCGGTGAATGTGGTTTCGTTGACGTTGATTTCGAGTTCAGTATGAAGAATGTCGCTCTTCTCAAACCTAACCCTAAAGTTCTCGACCCTAAGTTCCTCTACAGCATTCACCTGTTCCGAAAGGATCGAATTTCACATGCAGTGAAGTCAGGCGGGGCACAGCCCTTCTTATCTCTTCGTGATCTCCGAAAACTACCCGTGTTGCTCCCGCCAATCCCCGAACAACGGAAGATCGCGGATATCCTCTCAACTTGGGATACGGCCATCGAGAAAACGGATGCCCTGCTAGCCAACGCGAAGGCCCAAAAACGCGCACTCATGCAATCCCTCCTCACAGGCAAACACCGCTTCCCAGAGTTCGAAGGCCATCCGTGGAAAAAGGTGCGGTTGGGGGATGTTGCGACGATTGGGATGGGCTCATCGCCAAAATCCAGCGCATACAACGATGACGGTATTGGTCTACCACTGATCCAAGGAAATGCGGATATTAGGAACGGCAAAAGTGCGCCCCGCAGTTTCACTTCCGAGATTACGACAACATGCAACCCTGAAGATATCCTGCTCTCCGTTCGTGCACCTGTTGGATCGGTCGCGATTTCTATGCACCACGCTTGCGTCGGGCGTGGTGTCGCCGTGATCCGACCTGCGGACACCAGCGATTGGAAATGGCTCAAGCATTTGATGATTTGGTTGGAGCCGCAGTGGGCGCGTGTCTCTCAGGGAAGCACGTTCGAGGCAGTGAATTCCAAGGACATCAAGAGTTTTGGGGTGCCTATGCCTCCATCGAAAGAAGAACAACAAAGGATAGGTGAAGTGCTCGACGTCGCCGAACAAGAATACGAAGCACTTGAAGCCAAGATCGCCAAACTCCGCACCGAGAAAAAGGCTCTGATGCAGCAACTGCTCTCAGGGAAACGACGCGTAGTGATCTAATTTTACTTAAATTTTTTGTCAGAAAGTGATTTGAATGACGTATTGGGAAGAACGCAGGGATGGTGGTGTCACCAAGGACGGGCGCACAGCCTATGAGCGGGATTATGCCAGGGTCGTGCACTCCGCCGCTTTCCGGAGGCTTCAGGCCAAAACGCAGGTGCTGGGTGTCGGGGACAGCGATTTCTACCGGACACGCCTGACCCACTCGATGGAAGTCAGCCAGATCGGTGAAGGCATCGCACGTCGTCTGAGGGCTCAGGCTGGGGATAATGAAGATGCGCTTATCGTCTTGCCTGATCCTATCCTGATCCGCACAATCTGCCTCGCCCACGACCTGGGCCATCCTCCCTTCGGTCATGGCGGTGAGATTGCGTTGAACCGCTGCATGATCGGTCATGGCGGGTTTGAGGGAAACGGTCAGACCCTGCGTATCATGGCACTGATCGAACCGTATCATGAAACGCTCGGCATGAACCTGAGCCGCAGGTCTCTGCTGGGTGTGCTCAAGTATCCTGCACCGCTGAGCGCAGTGGTGAACAAGAAGCAGTATGAAGGGGCGGATATTGACGGCGCCTCCTCGGTATTCAGGGCCAAGCCGTTTAAACCACCTAAGTGCTACCTTGATACGGAAATCGAGGTTGTCGATTGGATCGCCAAAGACCTCAGCGATTGGGCTCGGATCAGTGGTGAGCTCAAGCACCAGGGCGACAACAAGCACAAAAAGACTCTGCACCACGCTCTCGACACTTCGATCATGGAGATCGCCGACGACATCGCTTACGGGGTTCATGATCTTGAAGATGCGATCGGTCTGGGGCTGATTGACCGTGCGGCATTCGAGGCTGGAGTCAAAGCCGAAGACATTGGTGGATTCTGTGAATGGTCAGATGGGATGAGCTATAGCGATCTCGTCGCGAACTTGTTTTCTCAACATACCTACCAGCGAAAGAAAGCCATCGGCGCGCTGGTCGATTTCTGCATTCGATATACGACACTGGACACGTCGAACCCTCATGAATTTGCCAACCCGATCTTTGGGTATCAGGCTGTTCTGGCGGAGGAGGCCCGTGCGGTTCTAGATGTGTTGCAAGACCTTGTTGTAAATCGGGTGATTTTAACCACTACGGTCCAGCAGCTTGAGTTCAAAGGCCAGAAGATCGTCACCGAACTCTTCCACGCCTTTGCAACTGATCCGGAAAGACTTCTGCCCAAACGCGATGCTCAGCGTTATGACGAAGCCTCCAGTGATGACCTGAAGCAGCGGGTTATCTGTGATTACATCGCTGGCATGACCGATGACTATGCCACGAAGCGATATCAGCAGTTATTTGAGCCACGCGTAGGCTCCGTGTTCGACAGGCTGTGACGTATGGCGGAGTTTTCGGATTACATCGTGTATGTTGATGAAAGCGGTGATCACAGCGTGACCTCCATCGACGCGGATTTTCCGGTATTCTCCTTGTCGTTCTGCGTGGTGAAAAAAGACGACTACCTGGCCCAGGTCGTTCCCGCCATGCAGGCGCTCAAGTTCAAGTATTGGGGCCACGATTCCGTTGTCCTGCATGAGCACGAAATCCGAAAGTCAAAAGGCGATTTCACTTTCTTGCTGACAGATCGCGCCCTACGCGAACAATTTTACGAAGACCTGACGCAGGTGATGGTAGATGCGCCAATCACGATCATCGGATCCGTCATCGATAAGGTGAAGCTGACGGAGAAGTATGCCAATCCTTGGAGTCCGTATGATCTAGCGTTGCACTTCTGCTTGGAGCGATTGCAGACATTCCTGCGAGAAAATGGTCAGGAAGGAAAGTTGACACACGTCGTTTTCGAATGCCGTGGAAAAACAGAGGATGACGACCTTGAGCTAACCTTCCGTAGGATAGTAGCTGGAGACGGACATTGGGGCTATCGCAAGCACAAGTTTGAAATTATGGATTTTGAACCAAAGTTCGCCAAGAAATCTGTCAATTCAACGGGACTTCAGCTTGCTGATCTCACTGCACGACCCATTGCATTGAAAACCTTGCGCCCCAATCAACCAAACCGCGCCTACGATGTAATTTTGACCAAGATGGGAGCGATCAAGCAGTTTCCATGACTCAAAAAAGCAAAAGGGCACCAGTTTCCCAGCACCCTATCGCCGACCAGGTAATTCCCAATCCTTGTCTAGTATGTAGGAAACTTCCTACCAGAATGCAAATTTTTTGGCAGCAGGCCGTTGCATCATGACCCACTCCCGCACTCCCGACACTCGTGAAGAAGCGGCATCCAAGCTCCCAGCTTTGCATACGTTGATGGCGATGGGTTGGGACTACCTATCCCCCGCTGATGGGTTGGCTTTGCGCGGATCTGAACGTGCAGTCCTGCTGGAGCCTGTATTGCGCGAACGCCTCAAGTGCCATCGGTTCGATTTCAAGGGGCAGACCTACTCCCTTTCTCCTGGCGGCATTGACCAGGTGGTGCGAGAAATCAGTGCAACCGGGCTGAACGAAGGGCTGATTCCTGCCAACGAGGCGATTTACAAACATCTGACACTGGGGATCACTGTTACCGAGTTTGTCGATGGGCAACGCACGTCCGTTACCGTGCCGCTGATCGACTGGAAAAACCCAACCGCCAACGCGCTTCAGGTCACAGAGGAGCTCAGCGTTGAACGCCCTGCGGGCATGGGACGGTTTAGGCCTGATGTGGTCTGTTATGTGAATGGTATTCCCCTGGTGGTGATCGAAGCAAAGCGGCCCGTGTCTTCCACCAAGGACGCCGCGATGGTCACAGAAGGAATTAGCCAGCACCTGAGGAACCAAAAGCCTAACGGTATCCAGGACCTCTACGTCTACTCGCAACTCTTGCTGTCAATCTCCGGCACCGATGGGCGTTATGGCACAACGGGGACGCCTGCAAAGTTTTGGGGGACGTGGAATGAAGAAGAGATCACAGATGTCGAGATGCAGGCGGTTAAGTCCACCCCCCTCTCAGAGGCCCAGAGAGAGGCACTGTTCGCCGACAAGCCCGCTTGGATGCGGGACAACTTCGACAGGCTCCACAGCGGCGCTGTGTGGCCCACAGAGCAGGATCGCTTGATCGTCAGCCTGCTGCGTCCTGACCGTCTGCTCGACTTCACGAGGCGCTTCATCTTCTTCGACCAAAAGCTCGGCAAGATCGCGGCGAGGTATCAGCAGGTTCAGGGAGCCAAGGCGATCCTTTCTCAGGTGGCTAAGCAGAAGCCCGATGGCAGTCGTGAGGGCGGCGTAATTTGGCACACCACGGGGTCAGGTAAGTCAAACTTAATGGTGTTCCTAGCAAAGGCTCTTCTGCTTGATCAGGACTTGGCGGGGTGTCGAATTATCATTGTCACAGATCGCGTGGACCTCGAAAAACAGCTTGCTTCTACCTTCCTGACGGGCGGGGCGTTCGGCTCGGCTGTAGCGACCAAAAAGGATGGGGAAACTTCCAAGGTCCAGTCCGGGCGAGACCTTGCCACGCGAATAGGGTCTGGATCGGAACGGATCATTTTCACTCTGCTTCAGAAGTTCAACTCAGCCACCAAGCTACCGGAGTGCAAGAATACATCCGATAAAATCATTGTGCTGGTTGACGAGGGTCATCGTAGCCAAGGCGGCGAGAACCACGAGAGGATGCGACAGGCATTACCCAACGCAGCCTTCATCGCCTTCACTGGAACACCTCTGCTGAAGGAAGATAAGACTCGTAACAAGTTCGGTCCTATCCTGCATGCTTACACGATGCAGGATGCGGTTGAGGACGGGGCCGTCACACCGTTGGTTTATGAAGAACGCAGGCCCATCGTGGATATCAACGACACGGCAATTGATGTCTGGTTCGATAAGATCACCATGGGATTGTCAGACAATCAGAAGTCAGACTTGAAGCAAAAGTATTCCAGTCGAGGACGGGTCTACGGCGCGGGTGGGCGTATTGATCTCATCGCCTGGGATATTGCCGCCCACTTCACCGAGAACTTTGCCAAATTGGGGTTGGGCCTGAAGGCGCAACTGGCAACGGACAGTAAACTGTCTGCCATACGCTACAAGAACGCCCTTGATCTGACTGGGATGGTGACCAGTGCAGTTGTGATCTCAGCCCCTGATACTCGCGAAGGTCACGAAGACACAGATGAGACCAAAACCCCTGAGGTTCAGGCCTGGTGGAAGATGAACGTTGGTAATGACCCCGAGGGCTATGAGACGGACGTCCTAGAACGGTTCGGCTCCGACGGGGCTCCAGATATCCTGATCGTTGTAGACAAGCTCTTGACGGGCTTTGACGAGCCACGCAACGCTGTGCTCTACATCGACAAGCACCTAAAGGGTCATAATCTGCTCCAAGCCATCGCAAGGGTTAACAGGCTGCATGAAGCCAAGCAGTTTGGCTACCTTATCGACTACCGAGGAATCCTGGCCGAGCTTGATACCTCAATCCAAGATTACCAAGACCTCGCCTCACAGACGCAAGCGGGTTACGAGATAGACGATCTTGCGGGCACCGTGTCTAACGTATCTGTCGAATATAAGCGGCTTCCTGGGCTGCATGACGCACTTTGGGAAATCTTTGCAGATGTAGCTAACAAACAGGATATGGAACAGTTTCGTCGCGTGCTGGTGCCGCTAGTGGCGGAGGATGGGACTGGTTATAGCATCGACCAGAACCAGAAAGTCCGTGAAGACTTTTACGACGCTCTGACTGAGTTTGGTATGTGCCTGAAGTTGGCCCTGTCATCCCGCACGTTCTTTGAGGATGGGGCCTTCGACGAAAAGACAATTCAGAGCTACAAACGAGACCTTAGGTTCTTTACCGAACTTCGTGTGCAAGCCAAGCGAGATGCACAAGAGACCGTGGATTACTCTGAATACGAAGACCAAATACGACGAATGGTGGACAAGCAAGTTATCGGCCAAGAAATTGTGGACCCACAAGGCTTCATCTGGGTCGACACGCTGGGCCAGGCAGGCGATCCTGAAGAATGGTCTGACGAGAAAACGCGGACAGAGGCGGATGTCATCAAGACCCGCATTCGCAAGACGATTGAACAGGACCTGATAGATGATCCCTATGCTCAGCGGGTGTTCTCTGAAATGCTTAAGGAAGCCATCCGTGAAGCCGAGGCGCTGTTCGATCACCCGGGCAAGCAATACACTATGTTTGCCGATCTGGAAGCGATGGTGGAGGATCGCGACACTCCCTCAGTGCCGGATAGGTTTGGTGACAACAAAATGGCTCAAGCCTTCTACGGGGCTTTCGCAATGTCGCTGGTTCGGAATCAGCTTGATGATCTAGGGGAAGATAAACTCGTTGAAGAAGCACTTTTCATCGACGGTGTGGTTCAAGACGCTGTCCGATCTCATTCGATAAAGCCTGCCGGCATCGAGGCGGAAATTCGAAAAGCCCTTTTGCCCCGGCTATTCAATCTTCTCGGAGGATTAGACACAGCCAATTCTGTGATTGAGCAGGTTGTCGCAATCGTCCGTGCAGGTGATGCGAGGCGTGCCACATGACCGCACAGAACATTCTTACCTACGGCAATGAACAAATACTGTATCAGGTTAATCCCGATCCCCGGAGGACGACCCGAATTGCCATCCACGTGGAGCCTGATGGAAGTGTCATAGTTGATGCTCCGCCAGACCAACCCGATGAGATGGTTCACAAGGCGGTGCATAAACGGGCGCGTTGGATCGCTGATCATGTCGCTGAAGCCAAGGATCGCTACCGCCACGTTCATCCCAAATCTTATGTATCAGGTGAACAGGTTCTTTATCTGGGACGTCGCTATATGCTGAAAGTAGTTCAGAGCGACACGACCAAAGGCACAGCGAGATTGCACGGAAACCGGTTGGAAGTGACGGTGCAATCCAAAGATCCCAGAAAAGTCCGTGGTATCGTTCGTGCCTGGTATCGCACACGCGCCCGAGATTACTTCGCGCGGCTGATCGATCAGAAGTCCAAAAAGCTGTCTTGGATCGATCAGCCTCCGCCTTTCCGTTTGTTGGAAATGTCACGCCAATGGGGAAGTTGCTCGCCTCAGGGTCAAGTGATCTTGAACCCGCATTTGGTCAAGGCGCCGCGAGAGTGCATCGAATACGTCGTGGTGCACGAACTTGCCCATCTTAAGCATCACGATCACAGTCCAGAGTTTTTCGACTTGGTTAGCTCGCATGCACCAGGATGGGAAAAGCAGAAGAAACTATTGGACCGTATCGTTGAAGTTTTGACCAACGATTGACCGAGAATACAAACTCAATTCACGTCGAGAGACACATTCTACCGAATTTAGTCGAAAACCAATTTTCGAGACTCAAGAATGCCACTGCCAACTTCTACTACCCTGTCGCCACTGGATCCTCTACGCCCAGTGCGAGAATTGACGTTTGTTGAATCTGAAGTCGGCGGCAAACAAGCGCGTTTCCGAGACCGTCGGGTGCTGACACCAACGTTGGACCTCAAATGTTTCCGCTTCAAAGCGGTCATCGACTTTGTGGTTGTCCGGGTGTTTACCAACAGAACCCAGTTCCAGTGGATCCAGCAAGAGCTTCGCACCGTCCTGCCGCGTGATAGCTGGATCACCTCCATCAATCCCATTGGAGGCACGGGGGCAGACGAGTTCGACATCAGGATCCAAGAACCCCAATCAACCGCTGTCGTGGCAGCAGCGATCACGGCCGTTGGCGCAAAACGAGGCGAACGCAGGGCGCCTCAAATTCGGGAAATAGAATTCAGTTTGGACGTCTATAGCCGAGGTGGTGCAGATGACAAAAGAGAGCAAATGATAGGGCTGCTGCAGAGGACTTACTATGCTGCGACGGACCGGTGGGCGGGTGAATTGGATATGCCTCGTTCGACCGCAGCCATCTCCGAACAACCTGGTAGTGCTACTACAACCGAGTATTTGCCGCCCGTAATGGGAGAAAAGCGTGAGGACTCGCTCACAGTGAGGCCTAATCCGGAAGAGTTCTGCAGCCCGTTCATAGATGGCACGATGTATCTGGGAGAAAAAGGAACGAGTGGCATGATCCGCATCCAAAACAAGGAGAAAGATCAGCAGAACCCCTCTAAAGGCGCATTCAATCATCTGGATGAAGATCAGAAGAGAGCACGCGTGGAGGTCACGCTGAAATGCCACGATCTTAGGGACCTTGGACTTCACGAATTACCTGATCTAAAGAACTTCAAATATTCAAAACTACAAAAGAAATTCTTCCAGTTTATGTTGCCTACGTTCGCCAGCCTTGACAGTAAACGAAGCCCGGCCATCGACGCAGTTAACGGTCTGGACGAAGAGAAACGTGCCGAAATTTTCCTTAAATCTGGATTACTTGCGCTCATGAGAAGAGACGAGGTGTGGGAAGAGCATGTTCGCTTAAAAAGACCGGAAGTTAAGAAGGTATTTCGGCGTAATGAATGGCCTATCATACAGAACCGGGTTGGGCGTGGCGCGACTTCTACCATGATTGCGTATGAAGCCCTGAATAAGCAGGTTGCCACCGCATTTCGACACCTAGGTGAGAGGGAGCGGAGAGCGTGGCTAGAAAGGTAGGGTGCTGGCAACATCTTAGTCATTTGTGATCTAAGCTGAGGAATGCGGTTAACAGTAAGTGCTTGCTTATAAGTAATTAGGTATTGCTATGAGAGAAACCGGAGCCTCTTTATGCCAGCAAAGGTATTCTAGCGATAGGCGCATATCTTCTCGTGACCTGAAATAGTAGAAAAAACTTGGCATTTTCAGATACCGTCTTACCCGGTCCAACGGCCTGATTTGGCTTAGTTGTTGTTTTGATCGTCTACATTTTCACCATCTCTAAAGGAGGATTGGAACACCTTCTCGCTGTGGCACCAGAAGGCATCCCCTTGATCACTCGGAAGGATACCTAGGACTTCAATACTATAGGGATCCGACGAACAGGCTTGAACGAATTGCTGAGCCATTCCTCGTCCGCTTGCGTGATTGGACCCATTGTTTGCGACTCAACGTCCATCAGACAGATCCAGCTGTTGCTGGTCTCCATTTTTTCAAACCCGAATTGTCCCTTCGACTCACGCTTTGGCCGACCACAACAGAGCCAATAACTATGACTGCTCCTATGGACTGGGTGAAGCTAAGCGTTTGTCCCAAGTATACCCAGCCGAGCACGACAGCTGTTACAGGGCTCATCATGCCAAGCATCGAGACTGCACCGGGCTCCAGGCGCGCAATCCCGCGAAACCAAAGAGCATAGGTTGCTGCAGCACCAATCAATCCAAGCCAAATAAGGCCGGCGACATTTGTCGCGCTGAGCGCAGGTAGAGGCGGCTCAAGAAACAGTGCGACTGGCAGCAGTATCAAACCACCGGCTGTTAATTGCCACGCTGTGAAACTCAGCGCCGAGACCGGAGGTTGCCATTTCCGGCTGAGAACAGTGCCAGCAGCCATTGACGCGGCTCCTCCCAAACCCGCTGCTATACCGATCCAATCAAGTTGTGCTTCTGGTCCGATCAGCAGCAGAGACACACCCATTACGCCAGTCGCGGTGGCGCCGAGAGCACAAAGTCGGATTGGAGTTCCCAGCCATCCCCACGCCATCAAAATCACGATCATCGCTTGCAACGATCCTAGGGTGGCGGCCACACCACCGGGTAACCTATACGCAGCCACGAAGAGGAGCACCCAGAACAGAGCGAAATTGAGGCTGCCTAAGACGAAAACTCGACCAAGCCATTCGCGTGGTGGAACGCAGCGCGTCACTGCAAGCAACAACAAGCCAGCAGGCAGAGCTCGTAACGCAGCCAGGGTAATCGGATAGCCAGCCGGGAGCGCTTCGGTAGTTACCAGATAAGTGCTTCCCCATACCGCTGGGGCGAGTGAGGTGAGAAGAATATCGGTTGAGCGTGACATAGTATGTCTCCTGGCTAAGGCGTTTGAGAATTTGAGTGAGACGTCAGAGGCGCGCGGGTTACGCTGCTTCCGCTTGGAGGTTTGATCCAACGAGGCACGCTGCAATCCTTGCAACATGAGCGCCCTGGAACCGCGCTCCGGCAAGGTCAGTTTCGGTAGGTGTGCGGGAAGCATCAGCACCGGCGATCGTTCCGGCACCATACGGTGCGCCGCCAATGATTTCTTCTGATGTAGTCTGGCCAGCAAATGTGTAGGGCATTCCGGCAATCAGCATCCCAAAGTGTTGAAGCGGGACTTGCGTTGTCAGAAGGGTTGCCTCGTGCCCGCCATGTTGCGAACCTGTTGATGCAAAGACCGCTCCGACCTTGCCAACCAGAGCATTCCTGGCCCAAAGCCCGCCAGCCTGATCCAGAAACGACTTCATTTGACCCGCCATCATGCCAAATCGGGTCGGTGTTCCAATGATGATTGCATGATAGTTTTCCAGATCTGCCGGCAAGGCTATAGGCGTATCATCGACGACATAGCCAGCCTGCTGACGGACCTCTTCAGGGACGGTTTCGGGCACACGTCGAACGTCAACTTCAGTGCCGGGAACACTTCTGGCGCCTTCAGCTTCGGCATCGGCCAATGTGCGGACGTGGCCATAGCTTGAATAGTAGAGAACGAGAATACGTGACATAGGATACCTCTCAGGGCTGCAACTTGTTCCCTGAGAGAATGGAATTTGTTGCGCCGCCAATTAAGGCGCGCTCTTTGACATCACTCTTTACCTGTATTGAATAATGTCAGGACCTGAGAGCCAGGCGCAGATGATCAAGAAAGGCTGTAACCTTGGCGTCCATTCCCAAGCGAGATGCTGTGACGGCGAATACTTCTGGCGCGGGCAATTCGTGGTGAGGAAGAACTCGCACCAAGGCCCCGCTGGCTTCAGGAGCATCAGAGACGAACTCAGGCAGGGTTCCGATACCTTGCCCAGCTATCAGCAGATCCCGCAAAACGAGGCTGTTGCCGACACGCACGCGCGGATCAAGCTCTAACTTTGTGACACCTTCGGCGGCCGAGAGCTTCCAGTTCGTCAAATGATCAGCAAGCAAAAAGCCGATGATTGCGTGGGTTTTCAGATCCGCTGGCTGGGTCGGCGTCCCACATCGCTCCAAATAGTCAGGAGACGCAAAAATCCGCTGTCGCATCACGCCGATCCGTCGCGCAACAAGGGCCGAATCCGGCATCGCGGCTCGGATTCGTATCGACAGATCGAACCCGCCCTCGACCATATCGATCACCTTGTCGTCCATCGAAAGAGTAAATCGCAGATCTGGATAGGTTTTCAAGAACTCTGGAAGCATCGGTGCGATAACGGTTTGGCCGAAGGAACTTGACGCATTCACCCGAAGGTACCCGCGCACCGCTTTTGAACCTTCCCTGATGGTCTGTTCCGTTTTTTCGACCGCGTCGAGAATTCCAATTGCATCTTGGTAATAAAGACTGCCGGTGTCAGTCAGTGACATGGATCGGGTCGTTCTGGTGAGCAGGACGGTTCCCAGACTTTCTTCCAGAAGCTTGATTTCTCTGCTGAGAAGCGCGGGAGAAACACCAAGGTCTTCCGCCGCACGGGCAAAACTACCGCGTTCAACGATACGGCGAAAAGCTTGCATCACTGACAGTTTGTCCAACTCCTGGCCCCCGATCAGTTTTTTTTGAGCCGCCCTGTTGGGCGTAATGAAATGCAAGTTATACGACCTCGAGACTGGTGCGAAGGGGCGACACGCCTGTGTCGCTGGTGTTGATTTCCGGGCGGTTGCCAGAAAACAATCATCGGTCTATTTTCGATGAGGCTAGGAGTTAGGGGCAATGGCAAAATCTAAGAATCCGCATACACCGAAAAACGTTCCAAGCCGGTCGAACAATGAAAACTCAGATCGCCCCGCTAAAAGCAGGCCCATACCGGTTAGCGACGCTGTTAGTGAGCCAACTCGACAGGAAAGACTCATGGCGATTGCAAAAGATGCGGAACGACGCCTTAAGGGTTCAATGAAGCTACTCTCTTGAAGTCGCAATACGAACTTCCAAAGGAATAACAGCACATACAATCAAAGTGCAGCCTTCAATACGCTTCACCGCAAGTTACCAGCTTCCCAATGAGCACTTAGAAGCAACGGAGCATACAAAAGGTCTGGTAAACACAAGCGCAAGTCTGGTGCTGGACTAGAGCACTCCTCCCTACGATTACCCCTCTACACACGCGCATCTCTTTCCTCTAGGCACACATCACCTCTTACACGCATTCTCTCTACTGGCACCTCTCTAGGCGTCTCTTACGTGTGTCCGCTCTCTTAGGGTGTTTCTCTCTAGGTGTATCTATTTCCGCTCTATGTGTAATCGTCGGTTTCTCTGCTCCGGAGACGCTCAATAGCTTTGCTGGCCTAGACTTGTGTGTTTGCTCTCTATGAGGTTTTAGCTCAGGCGCTCTCTACGCTGGCCTGAGTTACATCCGTGTTTGTTTGTGTGTCTGGTGCCGTCTGGCCTGTGTTTCGCTCTTCTGCGAGCTTATCTGGCCTATCTTCGGATATGTGTTTTCCAGGTAGGCATGTTTATTGGGTTTCTCTGGTTCAAAGGTTTACATTTTGCTCCGAAAAACCTGATTTTGGGTGAAATCTGTCAACTTAATGTAAACTTAGTGTAAACCTTTGGCCTGATTTTGGGGTGTTTTTGAGGTCGAAAGGTTTACATTCCGTCGATCCCGGGAGGGCGGATGTAAACCTTTGTCAACCCTTGAAGGCGTAGTGTCTCTATTCGGAGCCGTCATGCTCGGCGGCTATTTTTTCCATTTTACGCCTGGTTCCGCGGCGCAAAAGAAATGCCAGCAGATGGTTTCCCGCTACCCAAGCGCCTAAGCAGAGCAACGCCTGAATCAATGTGATGTCGCCTTTGAACCAAGCCACCACAATAACAAAAAAGAGCGCCTTGTAGAGAAGGTAAACTATTTGCCACAGCTTTGTTGACCATCCGTCCATGACTTATCGGCCTTCTACAAATATTTTTAGTAACTATGCCATGAGCTTAGTTGCGGTGGATTTTTCTGGCAACCTTAGAAGGCGCCGAATAGCCTCAATCTGCTCTGGGTGCCTGATGGGCTCGATGTAGCCTAAGACGGTGTCTCCTCGAACCATTGCTAAAAAAGGTTCGCGTTCCGATCGCAGCCGCTCATCACTTTGCCGAAGTTGATCACATAGATGTCGTAGCAGTCCGGTTTGGCGGCCGCGGCTCTAAAAAAAGACGGGCCACTCTCTGCCCGTCTTGTTGTTGGAAACGCAGAACCAGCCTGCCTTATCCGGAAACGCCCGGCAGGGCGGCCTCGTCCTGACACCAGCGGAACCGCTGCGGTCAAAGCTTGCGAGCGACTACCGGGCCATGCAAGAAGAAGATCTTCGAAAAACCCATGGAGTTCAGAAAGATGATGGTGGAAATCGTCGCCTTGAAGGCGGGAAATTGCGTCGAGACGCATTCATGACCGGGGGGCTGCCACCGGACCTCAAGGAGCTTTCGAAAAAGCGGATCGTGGTCCTTTGTCTCGATGAGTCCGACGCGACCGCACTTGAAAAATGTCGGCGAGGCAGTCGTCGGTTCTCGAAGAATTTTCCGCATGATGAGGTCGGTGAGGTCGCAAAAAATGCGCTCGCCATCATTCTGACCGAGAACGTGCCCACTCTGGCGGTCGGATTGATTAGCTCGAAGAGCGCCACGTCGACCTTTGAAACCCGCGTGGTGTTTGATCATGTGAAGCCGCTTGTCGGGCCGCGCTATGATCGCCTTCTCAACGCTATTGACGCTCCTTCGCTGCGCCGACGGCTCGATACCATGCGAGATCTCGAGCCTGGCCTTCATAGTTTCTCGCCCAAATTGGGCTTGGCGTTCCTCAAGCAGCTCGCCGCGTCCGAAGAAGCCCTCGGTGCTCTTAGGGGTATCGCGACGCTCATACAAAGACCGCGGCAGATCACCGATGCCCGCGCGCTTCAGCACGACGCGGTCCGGTTGGCAATCAAGGCCTTTGGTGGCCCGGACGAAGCATCCCATCTTGCGCTGAACGAGGGAGGCGCGACGGCTCTCGGCACAGTGCGACTGCTCGAAGATGCCGTAATAGAGCACGATGCCCGCTCAATCTCAGGCCTTCGGCTCGCCGACAGTGACCTGACTGGGCGTGCGAGGTTTGAGGGGCGGGATCGCGCCCTTGAGGTCCTGACCGCAAACAAGAGGCCGCTCGAAGAGTTGTTCGGGGTCGATCTGATCTATCTGAACCGTCGGCGCGGCTCGATAGTTATGGTGCAGTATAAGATGCTCGAGCAAGGGACATCGCGGAAGCGATCCGTGAAGTCCGGATCGTCCACCGTTGAAATCGATGATGGCCACGATTGGCTGCTGCGGGTCGACGAGCAGCTTGAAGACGAGATTGCGCGGATGAAGCGCTTTGACCGTGATATGACGCCAAGCGGGCCCTATCGTTTGAACGCCGGTGCCTTTTTTTTGAAGTTCATGCGCCGGAACGCCGAGGCCAAGTCTGCTGGTTTTTTGGTCAGTCTCGACCATTTCGAGAGGCTGCGCGCCGAAAACAAGCTAACTGGTCCGAGGGGCGGCATACGGCTCAGCTACCGCGAACTCGACGGCCACTACCTGCGGTCGGGGGGGTTCGCCGAACTTGTGCAGTCCGGCTATGTCGGAACGCGCGGCGCGACGACCGACCATCTGCAAACCCTGATCGAGCGCACACTATCCGGCGGACATGCCGCTGTCGTCGCGATCGAGTCCGCGCTGACGTCACCCGCTTAGCACGACTCTCGCGGTTCTTCCGGGCCGATGCCGTCTTCGCGTCGCCTGGACACTGTGAAACAGCATCGAAAGGTAACGCCGTGGAGGTGTAATCGGTGCCCGAAATTGACCTTTCCCGTCAGTCGCCGAGAGCTGCTATTCACCGGGATTCTGCTGTATGCCGCATAGCTGACGTCCGCAAGAAGACCGATGCTGCACAGCCGCCGATGACCGCTTTCTGCACGCTGCAGGCAGCCCCGGCGGGCCCGTAAAGGTCCGGATTGGGCCGTTTGGGGCGGAACCTTCTAAAAGCCTTTAAGCCGGGCAAGACATTCCGGAACATCGCGATATAGTTGCACTCAACTTAAACGAAACAGGATGATGCCTTGACGTCGCTGAATGACGAAGACTTGCCTCAACTACAGCAAGAAGTTCAACGATTGCTGGGCCGATGTATGTTGCGACTGCAACAGTGTGAGCGGCTGATCAAGGTTTTGGTCGCGCACCATAGTCTCTCAGGACCGATTCATAACTTGGAGCGGATTCGCACCGCAAGAATTGACGGCACGGCCCGCAGGACGCTTGGCTCTTTAATTGGCGAGCTCATCGGATCGTATGTTGTGGCCGATGAAATCAAGCCACCCGAAGACGCGATGATCGAGTTACACAAGGTTCCCGACAGGTTCGCCATGCGTATGGCGGTTCGCCTGCCGATCACAGACTTCGCGCGGGTAGAGTGTGAACTGAGGGAAATGGTCGATCTGAGGAACAATCTGGTCCATCACTTCATCGACCAGCACAACATCGGGAGTGCAGAAGGATGCCGTGGAGCGCAAGATGCCTTGGTGGCGGCCTACAGCTGCATCGACCAACACCTCGCGCAGCTTCGGGAATGGGCTGAAGATATGCAGAACCTACGCCAGGCAGCGGTGGAAGCCATACAGACGCAAGCGTTCAGAGACTGTTTTATTAATCGGGTTTCATCCGACGGGACCGTAAACTGGTTTGCCTCGGGCATAGTGAGCGCATTGCGGGAGGCATTCGAGGCATTGGTTGACGATGAGTGGGCACCGCTGGCCGAGGCTGAGAAATGGATCACCGCACGCCATCCCGAGCAACTGCCCAACAAGTATGGATGCCAAAGTTGGCGGCAGGTCGTGCATAAGGCACCGGACCTGGAACTCCGGTATTTTGTGATCGATGGAGAACGTTCTGCCTTCTACCGGCCAAAAAGGCCCCCATCGAAGTTGCGTTGAAACATTCGCCTCCAATGGTCATAGGCCTCGCTTAATGGCAGTTTGCAGTTGGCCGCACAGTAGAAAATTCAGCTTAGCGAATGTCCGGTAGGGGCCGGAAGCTCCCGTTGCATGCCTTGGACCGCACTTCATCGGCTCGCCAAAAACGCTTAGACAGCAAAGGGAGCTTGAATCGCCACAACGAACAGGTGGATGTGGTCGGGTCGTAGGCGTTGTTGCGGGACCCGGCGAGGCAAAACGGACCAGCCATTCCTCGCCGAGATGCCGACGCTGGTTAACTCTAAGCTCTCTTAGCAGCGCAGAGGTGCCGTAGAAGCTGCACCCGCCGTAACGTAGGCTCAGGATCACTGCCGTTGCTCAAGTCACGGAGAAACCGCAGCCAGGCGAGCTCATTCAATGTCAGGTCGTCTTTCCGGTCATACATAGCACCTACCTCCCGAAGATGGCCTTAATCGCCTTCTCTGACCGACTGGTCAGCCGGGGATCAGTGTTATTGGAGGCCTTGCGAATTGCTTTTAGCCAGCCAAGTTCATTCGACGTGACAGGTTCTCCGAACACCTCGACAACTGCCTCAGCTGCAGTCAGACCGATCGACTGCTCAATTGCGAGGCGCATAAGGTAGGCAGCGTCGCATTCCAGAGCTTTCGCCAAAGCCGGGACGCGGTCCAATGCCACCTTGGAACCACCCTGCTTGATCATCGTGATCATGTTTGGGTTGACGTATCCCACTTGCGCCGCGATCTCGGCTTGGCTCTTGGTAGGTTTCAGTTCGAGCACCCTCCGTTCGACATACTTCGCCATCCGGGTGTCTCCATACGGTTTATTTGTCATCGCTATCCTCTCAGAAGTGATGCAGCACGCGCTGCATGTTTTTGATATAGCGACGGTGAGAATGGGAAATTGCGGAGGGAAAAAATCAATCAACTAAAATGTTTAGCCGATTGGCAACAACTCATTCTGAGTCGGTTTATCTATCCGGGCGGAAAAACGGCGGTCTTTTTTACTGTTCCATAGACAAAGCTAGTATCGATCGACGCTATCCCGCCTATCGGATGAATTCGGTGACGAATAAATTCCTCGTAGGCCTCGAGATCCGATACCAATACCCGCAATTGGTAGTCCATTGCACCGGTCAGCACGTGGCATTCAAGAACTTCATCGATCATCCGAACGCGTTTCTCGAAGTTCTGAACGTCCGTTTCGTTGTGTCGCTCCAATCTGATACGCACGAAGACGGTAATGGCCATCCCATACGCGGCAGCGTCAACGTCGGCGCTGTATCCCTTTATCACTCCGTTGGCTTCTAGGTTTTTGACCCGGCGCAAACACGGTGAGGGAGACAGGTTCACCTCGTCGGCAAGATCCTGGTTCGTCATGCGCCCGTTCCGCTGAAGCGCTCGAATGATCTGCCTATCCTTAGCGTCCATTTATCCCTCTTGTTTAGCAGAATATGCCAATATTACCACTCATGTTGGTATATTTCGCAACCATTAGCCCAAAGTAAAGGAGCAAACTGGCTTCAACATGATTCAGGAGCTTGTAATGACTCGTTCAACCGGATTTGCCACGCGCGCTATTCACCACGCTTATAACCCTCTGGAGAATGACGGTGCTCTGACACCACCGCTACATTTGACGTCCACGTTTACCTTTGAAACCGCAGAGGCTGGTGGAGAGATGTTCGCCGGTGAGCGTGAAGGTCATATCTACAGCCGTATTTCAAACCCCACATGCGACCTTCTTGAGCAACGCATTGCCCTGCTTGAGGGGGCCGAGGCCGGTCTAGCTCTCTCAAGCGGCATGGGGGCGATCACGGCAGTGCTTTGGACCCTGCTGTCGCCTGGTGACGAAGTCATCGTGGACAAAACGCTCTATGGCTGCACCTTCGCATTTATGCGTCATGGTTTGGCGAAATGGGGGGTCACGATCACACATGTCGACATGACAGACCCTGAGAACCTGAAAGCGGCCGTTTCTGACAAAACCCGCGTTGTCTATTTCGAAACCCCGGCCAATCCGAATATGCGCTTGGTGGACATCGCAGCGAGCGCCGAAATTGCGCATTCGGTCGGTGCAACGGTCGTCGTCGATAATACCTACGCTAGCCCGTATTTGACCCGCCCGATCGAGCATGGCGCAGATATTGTTCTGCACTCCGCCACCAAATACCTCGGCGGGCATGGTGATGTGGTTGCCGGCCTGGTTGTAGGAACCGCCGAACAGATTGCTGAGATCCGCCTTGTTGGGATGAAGGACATGACCGGCGCGGTAATGGCCCCTTTCAACGCGATGCTGATCCTGCGTGGTCTGAAGACACTGAACCTGCGTTTGGATCGCCACTGTGCGTCCGCCAAAGTCGTCGCAGATTTCCTCGAAGCACATCCCGCCGTCGGCGAGGTCTATTTCCCAGGTCTTGAGAGTTTCGCCCAGCATGATGTCGCGCAGCGCCAGATGTCTCAACCTGGCGCGATGATAGCGTTTGAGGTCAAGTTCGGCCTGTCTGGTGGGATTGAATTCATGAACCGCTTGAACATGATCCAGCGCGCAGTGTCCCTGGGCGATGCGGAAACCCTGATCCAGCACCCCGCATCCATGACCCATTCGACGTATACCTCGGAAGAGCGAGCCGAGCATGGGATCAGCGATGGCCTGATCCGCCTGTCCGTCGGGCTGGAGGATGTCGAAGATATCCTTGCAGACCTAGAACAAGCTTTGCCCTACCCTGCTCGCAGCGCCGCCTAAACTCGGAGACCAACATGCACATCGATCCCACCCAACTGAAGATCGTCGAACAGCGCCTGTTGTGGTTGTCTCATTGGATGATCCACCATGCCAACCATGTCCGACCAAAGGTGGATGGGATCAAAATCGGTGGCCATCAGGCTTCGTCTGCTTCGATGGTATCGATCATGACCGCGCTCTACTTCTCGGCCCTACGCCCTGAGGACCGGGTCGCAGTCAAACCCCATGCGTCGCCGGTATTTCACGCGATTCAGTATCTCATGGGCAATCAGACCCGCGAGAAGATGGAGAAATTCCGCGGATTTGGGGGTGTGCAAAGTTATCCCAGCCGGACAAAGGACATAGATGATGTTGATTTCTCGACCGGGTCTGTAGGTTTAGGTGTCGCGATCACCTCGTTTGCCTCGATCATTCAAGACTACATCAAGGCCAAAAGCTGGGGTTCAGGCGCCCCGATGGGGCGTATGGTGGCACTTGTTGGCGATGCTGAACTGGACGAAGGCAACGTCTATGAGGCGTTGCAGGAAGGCTGGAAAAACGACCTGCGAAACACGTGGTGGATCATCGATTATAACCGACAGTCGCTGGACGGTATCGTCCGGGAAGGACTGTTTGAACGGATCGAGAAAATCTTCGATGCTTTCAGCTGGGATGTCGTTCGCGTGAAATATGGCGTCTTGCAACTCGCTGCCTTCGACGAGCCCGGCGGAGACCGCCTGCGTGATTGGATCGACGCTTGCCCCAACCAGGAATACTCAGCTTTGACTTTCATGGGTGGTGCGAATTGGCGACAGCGTCTGATGGACGATCTCGGGGATCAAGGGGATGTGACCGCTCTGATCGAAGGGCGCACGGATGCAGAGCTCGCGGCCCTTATGGAAAACCTGGGCGGCAACTGCGTCGAGACCATGGCCCAAACATTTGCCGAAATCGATCATGATCGCCCAACATGTTTCCTGGCCTACACAGTCAAAGGATGGGGCACCCCCATTGCAGGCCACAAGGACAACCACGGCGGGCTGATGAACAATAGCCAGTTCGCCGCGTGGCAATCGCATATGGGTGTGCCAGAAGGCAAAGAATGGGAGCCACTTGTGACGGTGCAAGACCCAGACGCGCTCGAGGATTTTCTGGCCAGCGCTCCGTTCTTTGCCAAAGGTCCGCGCCGCTATTTTGATGACAAACTGGATGTGCCGACCATCGAGATCGACACCAGTCGCGAAATCTCGACACAGATGGCGTTTGGCAAGATCCTAGACGATCTATCAAAAGGCGACAGCCCAATGGCTGAACGCATAGTGACAACTTCTCCGGATGTGACAGGCACGACAAGCCTTGGTCCTTGGGTGAACCGGCGCAAACTGTTCGCCCGATCCGAGCAAGCCGACGCCTTCATAGAACACCGGATCCCTTCGACGGCGAAATGGGAATTCACGCCGGAGGGGCAGCATATCGAGCTTGGTATCGCCGAAATGAACCTCATGTTGCTTCTAGGAGCGGCGGGTCTGTCGCATTCCCTGTTCGGTAAGAGGCTGATCCCAATTGGCACCGTCTATGACCCATTTGTCAGCCGCGGCCTCGATGCGTTAAATTACGCCTGTTATCAGGACGCGCGTTTCATGCTGGTTGGAACACCTTCGGGTGTCACACTCGCGCCAGAAGGTGGAGCACACCAATCCGTTGGAACACCGCTCATCGGGATGAGCCAAGACGGGTTGGCCGCTTTTGAACCCGCCTTTGCTGATGAACTGGCGGTGATCATGGAATGGGCCTTCGACTACCTGCAGCGCGATGGCGAAGGGCAGCCTGACGAGCGCACATGGCTGCGCGATGAAACCGGAGGGTCTGTCTACCTGCGCTTGACGACCAACCCGATTGAACAGCCCGGCAAACGTTTCGATGACGAGTTCCGCCAAGGTGCCATTGATGGGGCCTATTGGTTGCGAAAACCGGGACCCAATTGCGAAGTTGTAATCGCCTATCAAGGAGCAGTCGCGCCAGAAGCAATCAAGGCCGCCGGTATGATTGGTGAAGGCCGTCGCGACATAGGTGTATTGGCCGTGACATCCGCAGATCGCCTGAATGCCGGATGGACCGCCGCTCAACGAGCACGTTCGCGCGGCAATCGAGCAGCACGCTCTCACATCGAAACACTGATGTCCGACCTTCCGCCACACTGCAAGCTCGTCACTGTTATCGATGGTCATCCTGCAACTCTATCCTGGCTAGGGGCAGTGCTTGGACATCAGACTATCCCAATGGGAGTCGAACATTTTGGTCAGACCGGAACAATCGGCGATCTCTATCGCCATCACTGCATTGACGCAGACGCTATCCTGGAGAAAGTGAATGGCCTGACCCATGGCAGAACCCTTCACCGCGCATAAGTGGGCTGGATCTGGGCAATAATATAGAAAGCAAACTAGCACTGATCATAGACCAAGATAACTGTCGGCCAATGTAGACAGTGCTCTTAGGTTCAATGAACCTGCCGGACCTGAACTTGGCTGGTTTGATTGGAGGCGACGCCCGAAAAACAGGGTTCCTTTGATTAAAAATCAATAAGTTGGCCCTCTGCACCGATCTTCGGGAGGCAAGGGTCGGAGGTCGAACCCTTTCACTCTGACCACTAAAATTCGGCACACGAGAGCGCCTTGTAACTGCAAGACTGCAACGAGAAATCTCGCATGAGCTACTTCAATATGTAGTGAGGTAGTCTGTTGATTGCATCGATCTTGGTTTTCTGCGTCACGTCACCGTAGTCATCACCTGCCGTTTTCCCTGCATGGCCCTGAATGGCATCGACAACACGATCAGAGATACCAAGCTCACGGCACTGCGTTTTGAAACGGTGCCGCCATGCATGATTGGGCAGCAATCCTTCTGGCGCCAGCCCGGACTTGCTAAGCCATGCTGCAATCTGATTTGCGATACGCTGCGCCTTGCGTGAATAGTCCACTGGTCTCGTGCCGCCGTGGAACAATGGGCCGGGCTTCGCAGCTTCGACAAAGTCAATGAAGCCCTCGCTTATGATTTGGGGATGCAGCGGAGCGTCACGATATCCACCTGTCTTAACCGAACCGGCATCTGGCGTAATCCTAATAACCCAATGCTCATCGACCTTGCGCACGTCTTCTTTGCGGAGCTGAGTAATCTCTGAAACGCGCGCGCCAGTGAAGGCACAGATGATCGGTGCCCAGCGTTTAGCGGCTACCAAGTGCGATTTCTCCCTAACGTAACCGCGCTCGTCTTCGTTGGGAGTATAGGTGCGGCTGGCCTTCAAGACCTTATTTGCTTCAGCCTCCACATAGCCACGTTCCCGGGTGTGCTGCTTCTTAGGCTTGGCTTGCCGCACGTTGGCAGCCGGGTTGTCCGACAGAATATCATTCTCAACCGCCCACGAGAACAATGACCGGATCGTTGAGAGATACACATCGCTGACCGTCTTGGCGGACAGGTCGCCCATCAGGTGATCACGCCATGCGATCAGGTCTTTCTTTGTGACACGTGTGGCATCGTTGTGTTTCAGGTATTTGACCAGCTTATCAATGACCGGCTGTTGTCGGCCAGTGCCAGACCGCATGAACCCTGCTTGCTGTCGGTGCGCAACGTAGTCTTTCCAGAGCTGTTTGATACTGACCGGAGTAGGGGCGTTTTCCGGGGGCTGTGCGTCCACAATGATTGGCGCAGTGGGTGCGCCCGTAAAGTCGCCTTCGTCGCGCTCTGCGGAGCGCGCAAGGGCCTCAAGCTCTGCTTGGCACAGGGCACGGGCTATCGCTCGCCATTCGGTGCTACCCGGTGCCGCGTCCACATTGCCAGCAGCCCGGAAGCGTTCAATTTGCGCTCCGACCAACTCACCTAGCTCAGCGTCATTGGCATTCCCTGCTATGGCTGCGCGCAGGCGGCCAATTAGCAGATCATCAATGCCGACGGCAGAGTAGCGTGGATCATTTCTGAGTTGATCATCAAAGGCCATGCGCTGGTGATAGTGGCTGTGTGCGATCTGATCCGGTGCTAGAGGGAAGCGGGCAGAGGCGTTTTGTGGTTGGTTTGGGTTCGCCTTTTGCTCTGCCACCGCGATCTGATGCTGAATCTGCGTAACTGCGCCCGGCAAAAGTTTGAGCGCTTCGCGGTAGTCACCACCCAGAGCGATGCGCAACTCGGTCTTCCCAATGATTCCGCGCAGGTCTTTCGGAACCACAACACGTGCATGATACCGCCCGGAACGATTAACGAGGTGACGAATCTTACCTGCCATGGGAACACCTTTTGTAACCAAAGTTGTAACCTTCAAACGGGCATAGCGCCTTGTTTGCAAGGGTTTTCTTTTGTTTCAAAAGGTTAGAATGGTGGGTGATGAGAGACTCGAACTCCCGACATCTTCGGTGTAAACGAAGCGCTCTACCAACTGAGCTAATCACCCGTGAGGCTGCATGTAGCCAAGCCTGCGGGCGGGTGCAAGAGGGTCTGAGAGATTTTCTTGAATTCTATTCTTCGGCCGATCCGTGTTGCCCAGTCCGTCTGGCGATCTGAACGCGGCATAATCCCGTGCTGTCGCAAACCTGGACACGTGCGGTTTGATGATGGTCATGCCTGGGCGACGCAGTTACCCTTTTGGACTTTCTGCAACGCAGCGGCACCGATCACGGTAATTTCTCAAAGGCGCTTGCGTGGGGCCTGTGCCCTCCGATATTCCCGAAGGGACTGCAATTTTCCGGTCGGGAGTGTACATGACCCTAACCTTCACCCGCCGTTTCTGGATGGTGGCACTGGTCTTAGGTGTATTGGCGTTTGCGCCAGTCCGCGCCGGGGCCGAAGGTGTTTTGGTTTTTGCAGCGGCGAGTCTGAAGACAGCGCTGGACGAGATTGCTGAAAACTATGAAACGGAAACGGGGCTCCGTGTCACGGTTTCTTACGCGGCATCTTCGGTGCTGGCACGACAAATTCAGCAGGGTGCTCCGGCGGATCTGTTCATTTCGGCAAATCCTGACTGGATGGATATATTGGAGCAGGACGGATTGATCCGGGCGGACTCGCGGGTGGATTTGCTGGGCAATGGTCTGGTTCTGATTGGTGCGACAGATCGAGAAAGTTGGGGAGAGATCCAACCAGGGCGCGACCTGAAGGCCGAATTGAACGGAGGTTTTCTGGCCATGGCTCTGGTTGATGCCGTGCCAGCCGGTATCTACGGCAAAGCTGCATTGCAAAGCCTGAACCAGTGGGACGCGTTAAAGGACCATGTGGCGCAGACTGATAACGTTCGTGCAGCTCTGGCGCTGGTGGCGGCAGGGGCTGCGCCGTTGGGTATTGTCTATCGATCAGACGCACAGGTGGAAACGCGGGTCAGTGTTTTGGCGACCATTCCCGACGACCTGCATCCTGAAATCATATATCCTGCGGCCGTCACATCGTCTGCCAAGGGCGGAGCGCAGGCATTTCTGGACCATCTGCGCAGCGACGCGGCGTTGTCCGTTTTTCAGGAGCAGGGCTTTTCCCTGCCGGGCAGGTGATCCTCGTGGACTGGTTGGGCCCTGCCGAAGTTGAAGCGTTAAAGCTATCACTACGCGTGTCCTTCTGGGCGACGCTGGCGACGCTACCATTTGGGATTTTCGTAGCCTATGCGCTGGCCCGCTGGCGGTTTCCCGGTCGGCAGATATTGAATGGTCTGGTGCACTTACCGCTGATCTTGCCGCCGGTTGTCACCGGATATCTGTTGTTGCTGACCTTCGGAATTCAGGGGCCGCTTGGGCGTGTTCTGGCAGAGTTTGGGATCGTTGTCGCGTTTCGCTGGACCGGGGCTGCGCTGGCTGCCGGGATCATGGCGTTCCCGTTGATGGTACGGGCCATCCGGTTGTCGATTGAGGCGGTGGATCCGAAACTGGAGCAGGCAGGGGCCACGCTCGGGGCGTCGCGCCCGATGGTGTTTCTGACAGTGACCTTGCCGATGATCCTGCCGGGTGTCATTGCCGGCGCAATTCTTGCCTTTGCCAAGGCAATGGGCGAGTTCGGTGCTACCATCACTTTTGTGTCCAACATTCCCGGCCAGACTCAAACGCTACCGTCTGCGGTCTATGCATTTCTGCAGGTGCCGGGCGGTGAGGCGGCAGCAACGCGACTGGTCCTGATCTCAATCGTTGTCGCGATGAGCGCGCTTCTCTTGTCGGAATATGTAGGGCGCCGCGCCGCAGCGCGGGTGGCCGGGTCATGAGCCTTTCCGTTCGGTTGCAACATCATTTGTCGGATCTCGATCTGGATGTCCGCTTTGAGGCACCGCCCGGCGTGACTGTCTTGTTTGGGCGGTCGGGGTCCGGCAAGACGACAATCGTCAATGCAGTGGCCGGGCTGCTGCGGCCCGAGGCAGGTCGTGTGGCGGTCGAGGATTGGGTCTTGTTCGACACAGATCGGGGACAATGGCTACCGCCGCACCGTCGGCGATTGGGGTATATCTTTCAGGAAGGGCGGCTGTTCCCCCATCTGACCGTACGGCAAAATCTGGCTTACGGCCGCTGGTTTGCCCCGAAAAAAGCGCAACGGGAAGATCCTGAGAAGGTCATTGATATGCTGGGCATTGGCCACCTTCTGGATCGCCGTCCAGCCGGGCTGTCGGGGGGCGAAAAGCAACGCGTGGCCATTGGGCGGGCGCTACTGGCAAGCCCGCGTCTTATTCTTGCGGACGAACCTTTGGCTGCGCTGGACGAGGCACGGAAAGCGGAAATTCTGCCGTATTTCGAACGTCTCAGGGACGAGGTGTCGGTTCCTATTCTCTATGTAACCCACTCGGCGGCTGAGGTCGCGCGTCTGGCGACTTCGGTTGTTGCGCTTCAAGACGGTAAAGCCGTGCGTCACGGGCCCGCTTCCGAGGTTTTAGCCGATCCTTCGGTGGCCCCCGCCGGGGTTCGTGCAGTTGGGGCCGTTTTGGAAGTTCAGGTCGTTCAACATCACACTGACGGGCTGACGGAGTTGAGTGCCAACGGCGCACGATTGTTCCTGCCACGTATAGCGCACGACGTCGGGGCGCAATTGCGCATCCGCATCCCGGCGCAAGAGGTCATTTTGTCAAACCAAAAACCCGAGGGGCTGTCTGCGCTGAACGTGCTCAGCGGTACGGTGGACTCGATCCGGTCGGGCGAAGGGCCTGGTGCAATTGTGTCTGTCAAGACACCGGCAGGTAGTGTTCTGGCGCGCGTCACACGCCGATCAGTGGCGGCGCTTAACTTGCAGGCGGGCAGCCCATGTCACGCGGTGATTAAGACGGTTGCCTTGGCGCCGCAGGATGTCGGCGGACGTATCGCGACGGGCCAGTAAACTCAGGCAAGCGCGCGCGCTTCATGTTCGCGCAGAATCAAACGCGCAGCGCTCCCAAACCCGGTGTGGTCCGAGGAGGGTTGATCTGGAAAGATAGCGGCGAGTTCCCGAAGCGCGTCTGAAGATAACGTATAAAGCGCTTCTTCCCCCAGAAACAGGCTTTCAGCTTGCGCTCCTTCCGCATTCAGAATTTCATGCCGATCCAGCAAGATATGCAGGTATTCTACCTCCTCCACCGAGGTATCCACATAAATGCCCGGCCAGCCGCATAGATGTTTTGCAGCCACCAGCGCCTCGGCGGTGCCAAACAACAAATTCACCTTCGGGCCTTTCACCAGGATACGATGCTGTTGCGAAACCAGAAGATCCCTGCGGGGTGTGTTCGGTCCCAGACTTCCTGCTGAGATTCGAACCGGCTGCATTGCGGGTTCGGCGCGTAATCGCTCGGGCGCAAGCACGCTGCTTTCAATCCAGCGAATAGGTTGCAGCCCGTGATCTTCGGTTACCACCTTGTGGCCCACGCCCAGTGTTTCAATGGCCTTTGGGCCGTCCTCGGTCTCGATCAAGGTACCAGATGCAAAACAGACACCTTCGATCCTGATCGTGACTGCAACAGGATCCGGATCATTGAAAAACGGCAGGGTGACTGGCCCAACCTGCGTGGTGCCCGTGACGCTGATAAAAAAGGTATCGAAAACGACCTGCCCGTTGTCCAGACTGTCAAAAAAGGTGGGGTCTACGGTATAGGTCCACTCGCCTGTGTTCGGGTCGATCGAAGCGGTGCCGTTGGCGGGTGGCGTTGCAATGGTCCAGGTCTGGGTCGTGGGTGTAAACGTGCCATTGTCCAGCGTCGGTTGCCCCATTGCTACGTTAGGTGGGGATCCGGTCACGTCGCCGGTCAATTCGCCTGTGATTGTAACCGAGACCACTTATTCTCCGCCTTGCTGCAACACCTGTTCAAACTCTCGTTTCCGATACAGGCGCATATGGACTTCGCCTGCCTGATCCCGGGTCCACTCGACGATCCGGTTTCGCGTCATGTCGCTGTCCATCCGGTTCGTCCGCACACGTGGGTGAGGGATCTCTTGCTTGAGGATATCAACAATCTGGTTCGTCTGTCCAAAAGGGGCCACCAGATCAATGATCCAGAAAGAGGGGCCGCTGGTGTAATCCGCGTCCATCAGCGGCTTTTCCTGCACCGCATAGCGGTATTCGGCGTCAGGGCTGAGCCCGGCAAAGGTGACAAAGCCGCGGGGAAACCCGTCTTGCCGGAAGATATGGTACTGGCCAAGGCGGAACGGCGTCTCGAACGCATACAGCACCTGTGCGAGGGTGCGTTTCTGATGTGTTTTTGTAAGGCCCGCCAGATAGAACATCGCGCCAAGGTCAGCGTACTTGTCGGGCGCGAAATCGAACCAGTCCTTTGGAAAGCTCTTGCTCACAGGATCGCCATTATATGATGTAAACCAAAAACTTAAGTTTAGTGTACTGTCTCTGCAAAATAAGGGTAGCTCTATTTCCGTGTACCGCACGCGCAGCTTTGAGGTGGGTCAGCACCACTTTACTCGGGGGAAGCCGCAGCTATGTTTAGGGTATTAATGCTCATATTCGGGATGCTGAAATAATGCGACTTGTAAAGGTTTTTGCCCCCGCTGCGCTTGTTTTGATGCCCGCAATGGCCGAGGCGGTTGGTTTTGGTCTGAATGTCCGACCGCAATTTCGAACCGAGATTACGACGCTTCCAGATGGGGTCTATGAGGTTAAGGCTGTTGGATCGTCAGCGCCGGTGAATTTTTGGTGCGGAATTGGTGATTATGCGATTCGCACACTCGGCGTGCCAAATTCGCAGCGCATTTACATTTGGCGCGCGTATGAGCCGGGCGTAAGAACTGTGCAGTTTTCGCTGACCCCGCCTCCGGGTGCAGACACCAATCCGGGATACTCGATCACCGTTAAACGGGTTGGGGAAAACATGTCAGCATCGTCAGCACAGAACTACTGCTATGACAATTTCATCATGGACACGTTCTAATCGTCAGACCCATTTCGCCAGAGGTGGCAGGCTCATCAACACGGCATCCGGGTCATGCCCTGTTTCTAGTCCGAATTTGGTGCCACGGTCATAGACAAGATTGTACTCGGCGTACAAACCGCGATGCACCAGCTGGGTGTCTTTGTCCGCGTCCGTGTATCCCAGAACCCGTCGCTTTTCGACCAGTGGCAAGAATGCCGGCAAGAACGCCCGGCCAATGTCTTGGGTCAGGGCAAAGTCAGCCTGCCAGTCACCGGTGCAATAATCATCCATAAAAATCCCGCCCACTCCGCGCGCACGTTTGCGGTGTGGGATAAAGAAGTATTCGTCCGCCCAGTCTTTCAGCCGCGGGTAGTGTGCCACGCCATGTGGGTCCAGATGGGCTTTTTGCGTCGCGTGGAAATGGCTCGTATCTTCGTCATACTCGATACACGGGTTCAGGTCCGATCCACCGCCGAACCACCAGGCGTGTGGGGTCCAGAACATGCGTGTGTTCATGTGCACCGCAGGGACATGAGGGTTTTGCATATGTGCGACGAGGCTGATGCCTGAGGCCCAGAATCGGGGATCTTCGGTCATCCCGGGGATCCCTTTGCGTGCCGCCATTGCCTGTTGCGCGCGTTCCCCCAACGTGCCGTAGACGGTCGAGACATTGACGCCGACCTTCTCGAACACCCGACCACCGCGCATCACGGACATCAATCCGCCCCCTGCATCCGATCCATCTTCGGACTGGCGTCTGGTTTCCTTGACTTCGAACCGGCCGGGTTTCGCATCGGAAAACGGGCCGGTGTCGTGGCTGTCTTCGATGGCCTCAAACGCAGAAACGATATCGTCACGCAATTGGCGGAACCAGGCGGAGGCGGTGGACTTTTCAGTATCGAACATGTGTCTTAATGCGCCGGGGCTGCAACGGGGTCAAGCAATGTGCGTCCACCGTCGATTGTCAGAATCTGGCCGGTGATGAAACCGGCTGCATCAGATGCCAGAAACTGGGCTGTTTCGGTCAGTTCCGTGGCTGAGGCGATTCGGGCCAGCGGAGTGTGCTTTTCGATGTCGTCGCGGAAATCCCGGTTTTCCTTGAGGGTCGATTGCAGCGACGCGCTCATGACTGAACCAAGTGCAATCGAATTCACACGGATACGATTTGGCGCAAGTGCAACCGCAAGAGACCGAGTCATTTGATCCAAAGCCGCAGTCGACACGGAATAAGCCATCAGGTCAGGGTGGGTTCGGCGGGCAGCGATCGAGGATAAGTTGATGATTGATCCTGCGGGGTTTTCTTCATCCCCACCCGCCTGTTTGATCATGCGTTTCGCGACCAGTTGGCTTAACCGCAGGGCCGGCATCAAATTCTGGTTCAGCAGGGTGCGGACCGAGTCGTCATCGGGGTCCAGCGGGTCCGACGGGATCACTTGTCGTGCACCATTTATCAGGATGTTCACCTGATCAAAAGCATCCAGAGTGGCCGATAGCAGATTTGCTATGGTCAGTTTTTCGCGCAGATCGCCTGCAAAATAACGGATATTTCCGTCTTCTGCCTGCTCACCCAATTCATCGACCAAGCGCCTTTCGTCCATGTCGGCGAACATGACATTTGCGCCTGCATCGGCGAAATGCCGTCCGATAGCCAGACCGATGCCATTGGCTCCGCCCGTTACAATTGCTGTTTTTCCAGCGATGGAAAAGGACATCCGAATCCTCCTGAATTGGGGGCAGGTTAGCGAGCCTTAGCGCCGAGGGCGAGAGGCCTGAAAGACCTTGAACCGGTTGTCTCCGGCTGTTTCAGCGACCTGAGCGAAATGTTCGTTCAGCGTGGTTTCGTAAGGAAGGTGGCGATTGGCGACCATCCACAGGGTTCCGTTGCGGGTCAGATTGCGTGCAGCTGCGATGATGAATCCCTGACCCAGAGCCGGGTCCGCGCTGCGAGACGTATGAAACGGCGGGTTCATGACGACGGTGTCGATGGGTTCTGGTGCATTCCAAGTGACGGCATCTGCCCAATGGAACTGAGCCCTTGGGTCAGGAGCATTCTTTCGCGCGCAGGTCAGAGCGGTCTGATCTGCCTCTACCAGATGCAAAGACTTAACATCATCGCGCTTGAGGATGTCTGCGGAAAGATAGCCCCACCCAGCGCCCAGATCAGCCACGCGAGCCCCTAGTTTGGAAGGCAGGGACTTTAACAACATGGCCGAGGCCGGATCGATCCCGTCTGCCGAAAACACCCCTGGCGCTGTATGAAAACCGCCGACCATCTGCGCCGCAGGCGCGGCCCAATCTTCGAAAACAGAAGCATCAGCCTGAAACCAGAAAATCTTACCATGTGCTTTGGACAGGGGGCCCTCGACATCAACCCGCTTGCGCACGTCTTTCAATATGCTGTCCACCCCGTCGGTCTTTGCACCATCGACCACGACAACCCCGGCGGCCCGTGAACAAGCGCGCTGGATCATCGCGCGCGCCAGCGCCTTGGCACGTGGCAAGAACACGATGGCGTCCTGAGAGGGTGCGTCCGCTTCGGACACAGTGTCAAAGCCTTGCGCTGCAAAATGATCGTGAAAAGGTTTGAACGGTTGTACCACCTGCGCTTCAGCGGGAAGCGCTGAAAGATCGTGGTCTGGCACAGGGCCGATCACGGTCAGCGGCTTTGACAGCGACAAGCCGTTTTGCAAAGCAAGTTCCAGACGAGGGGACATGGGCAATTCCGGCAGAGAAAGGAAAGGGTGCGACAGGCGATGCGCCTTATTCTTCGCGTTCCATGGTGCATTGCAGCGGGTGCTGGTGCCTGCGGGCAAAGTCCATCACCTGGCCAACTTTGGTCTCGGCAATCTCATGGCTGAAGACGCCAACCACGGCCACGCCTTTTTTGTGAACGGTCAGCATGATTTCGAATGCCTGTGCGTGGGTCATGCCAAAGAAACGCTCCAGCACATGCACGACAAACTCCATCGGCGTGTAATCATCATTCAGCAACAGCACCTTGTACAGGGGCGGACGCTTGGTTTTTGGGCGCGTCTGCAGCAGGACTGACGCGTCTCCGTCGTCGTCCGGTGTGTCAGACATCATCCAGGTCTTTTCCAGCATCGTGTGTAACTGTCCGATTCACGCTTGGGGTTTATCTTGGCGCTTATATAACGTGGGCATGGCCGGTGAAAAGAGCAAGCGGACGTAAACAAGATGACGGAAAAACTGACGACAATCGGGTTTGATGCAGATGACACCCTTTGGCACAACGAACGGTTTTTTCAACTGACGCAAGCCCATTTTGCAGAGTTGCTGGCTGATCATGCAGACCGTGATCACCTGATGGAACGCCTTTTGGCCGCCGAAAAGCGCAACATCCGGCACTATGGATATGGGATAAAGGGATTCGTTCTGTCGATGATAGAAACCGCCATCGAAGTGACAGAGGATCGTGTTCCGGCCTCGGTTATTCGTCAACTGATCGAAGCTGGGCAAGAGATGCTGGCGTATCCGATCGAACTGTTGCCTCATGCCCGTGATGCGATTGAGAGCGTGTCCGACGCGTACCGGGTCATTCTCATCACCAAGGGCGACTTGATCGATCAAGAACGAAAACTGGCTCAGTCCGGGTTGGGCGATTTGTTCGATGGGGTCGAGATCGTGTCGGAAAAGACTGCAGAAACTTATCAGACGATTTTTGAGTCCCATGGGGATGGCCCGGCTTCTGCGATGATGGTTGGCAATTCCATGCGCTCGGATGTCGTGGCCCCGATTCAGGCCGGATGCTGGGGTGTCTACGTGCCACACGGTCTGGTGTGGGAGGTCGAGCACGCTGAAGCCCCGGTTGACAGCCCGCGATTCCGCGAGTTGCGGGATTTGGGCGGTCTGGCCCAGCTTGTGCACAGTCTGAGGTAATGTTGCCTTTTGGTCGCAGTTTCACAAAAACCCTGTCGTGTGGCGGCAAAGCGATGCCACAATCGCGCATCTGGTGGGTTCATTGGGTAGTTTTGTCTACATATAGCGCTTCGTGGTGCAGATGACGAAATCGCGAAAAGCACAGCTTTCAGTTTATTTCGCGGCCCCCCTGTGTTAGCCTTTAGAGTAATAAAATTAATTTAGCTGACCGGGAAAACCCGGCGGCGCGAGGCAGACAGAGGCAAAGATCGTGCAGATTCGGCGGACAGTTCCGGCCCGAATGGGCTTATTCCTGATAGCTATGCTATGCGTGCTGGCGTTTGCGCCGCTCAAGCCCATGGCGGCACCTTACGCGGCTATGGTTATTGACGCCCGCACCGGAGAGGTTTTGCATTCGCGCAATGCCGATACGCGGCTGCATCCGGCATCGCTGACCAAGATGATGACGCTTTATATTGCGTTCGAAGCGGTACGGAACGGTGAGATCACACTGGATACCCCTGTGCGGGTCACCAAGAAGGCTGCGGCAGAACCTCCATCCAAGCTGGGCCTGCGAACTGGACAGACGATTGCCTTCCGGTATCTGATCCGTGCGGCGGCGGTGAAATCAGCAAATGACGCGGCAACCGCCATCGGTATCGCCATCAGCGGGTCCGAGGCGGCTTTTGCCCGCCGTATGACCCGCACCGCGAAAGCCATGGGAATGAGCCGCACGACCTTCAAGAACGCGCATGGTCTGACCGAGTCGGGGCATTTGTCTACCGCGCGTGACATGACCACGCTGGGACGGCATCTGCTTTATGATTACCCGCAGTATTACAATCTGTTCTCGCGTCAATCGACACATGCCGGGATCAAGACCGTACCGAACACCAACCGTCGCTTGTTGGCCGCGTACAAAGGTGCAGATGGCATCAAAACCGGGTATACCCGCGCTGCGGGCTTCAATTTGGTGGCGTCGGCCAAACGTAAGAATGAACGGATCATCGCGACCGTCTTTGGTGGAAAGTCTGGCGCGTCACGGAATGCCAAAGTGGCTGAGTTGCTGGATCTGGGCTTCCGCCGCGCCCCATCGCGCGCGCCTATCCGCAAACCTGCACGCCCGGCATATGCCGGGAATGTCGGGCTGGGCGTTCAGGTCGCGAGCGTGAGTGGACCGCCTAAAACCAGCCTGCGTCCGGTCGTGCGCCCAAGCGCATCGGTACAAGTTGCAAGTGCAGTGGCGGCCACAGCAGATCAGAACCGCGACCGGATCACCAACGGCATCGCAGCAGCTATCGCACAGGCAGATATCGCTTCGACCACCGCGCCCGAGCAAGCAACGGGCACTCGCCCGGCGCAACGCCCGTCCGATCTGGTGCTGGCCTCGACAGAAACGGCAAAGCAACCCGAGCCCGAGCAAGAGGTTGTCACGCGCCTTTCCTCTTCCGGCGGGCATCTGTGGGGCGTCAATGTGGGGCGTTACACCACTCGGTATGAGGCCGAGAAGGTTCTGCTGAAAACAGCGTTGTCGGAAATGACAACACTGGAGGGCACGCTGCGCAAAGTGAACCAAAGCTCGCGCGGGTTCGACGCAACGTTTCAGGGCATGACCCGCGAACAAGCCGATCTGGCGTGTCGTCGGTTGCAGGCCCGTAATGTGACATGTTTCATGATCGGACCATCATAAGGTCCGGCAAATACTCTCCTGTTGGGTCTGGGCTGTGGTTCTCCACAGCCCTTTTTTCATGACAGCGCGGCGCTAAAGCTGTGCCGGATTATCGGACGAACTTCGTCACCTCGACGCCGCCGCCGATCAGGCTTTCCCTCACGGAACGGGCGATCTGAACCGCCGTTGGGCCGTCCCCGTGCAGGCAAATCGTGTCGATGGACGTCTCCAGCCGTTTGCCGCTTTCCGTTATGATCGCGCCTTCGCGGACCATGTTCAGAATGCGTGGACCGGCCACATCAGCGTCATGGATCACGGCACCGGGCAGGCTGCGGTCCACCAGGGTGCCGTCGTCATTATAGGCGCGGTCGGCAAAGATCTCGCCCACCCACTTGCAGCCAAGTTCGCGCACAGCATCTTCCTGCTTAGTGACCGCAAGCACCATGACAATAATGTCGGGGTCGACATCCAAAGCGCCCTGATAGCAGGCCCGCGCCATATCAATATCGACCGAGCACATATTGGCCAAAGCGCCGTGCAGCTTGAGGTGCCGTACTTTGGTGCCAACTGCCTTAGCCATACCCATTGCGGCACCCAACTGATACCGGACCAGATTGCGCAATGCGTCATGGGGCACCTTCATGTTCCGACGGCCAAAGCCCTGCAGATCGGGAAATCCGGGATGCGCACCAATGCCCACATCGTTCTCGGCCGCTAGCTGCATCGTCGTCGCCATCACATCCGGGTCGCCCGCATGAAACCCACAGGCGATGTTGGCAGAGGTAATGATCTTAAGCAGGCTTTCGTCATCGCCCATCTTCCAGGGGCCAAAGCTTTCCCCCATATCGGCGTTCAGATCGACGCTTGGCATTGGCACATCTCCTTAGTCGGTGGCAGAGATTACTCCGCTGATCAATTGGTAGGACAACAGGTCCGGTATGTCGTGCGGGTCTCGCACCAACGCTTCTACTTTCGATGGTAGGCGTGCAAGATCTGAAAGGAACGCTGTGTGTAACGCGTTGGCTTCTTCCATGCTGACAAATTCGAAATGGATTGTACCGCCCGCAGGTGTCTGAGCCGCGCGAGGCATATCGCAGGGCAAAACGGTTGCGATACGAGGATAACCGCCAGTGGTCTGGCACTCTGGCAACAGAATGAACGGATCCCCCGTACCGGTCATTTGAATATCGCCTGGGGTGATCACCTCGGACAATATGTTCAGCTGACCGGACGCCGCAAATCCGTCTCCGTCACTGTCCACTTGCATCCCCATCCGGTTTGCTCGCGCGCCGCGTCGGAATGTGGTCACAGCGAACCGATCCAGCGTCGCCTGATCGAACAGCGGAGTTTGAAAGCTGGCCACCACGCGCAAAACGCCACCTGTGAATCGATCAGCGGGCTGCAGTTTCAAACCGCTCTTACCCGCATGAGGGCCGCAGGTCAGCCTGTCGCCCTGTTGTGTCGCCTGACCGATCCGCGCCGTTAAATGTGCCGCGCGCGATCCCAGAAAAACTTCGGACTCTATCCCGCCCCCTAGATGAAGATAGCCATAGTTCCCTTTCAAGGCTGCACCGATGACCAGTCTTTGTCCGGCGGCCAAGTGATGGGACGCATTCCAGGCCACAGAGCTCCCATCAACGGTCGCTTGCATTGGCGCACCGGTTAAAGCGACGTGCATATCTTGCGTGGCTTCGAATTCGCCACCCATCCCGGCCATTTCCAGCGCCGCCAGGGTCGGGCTCTGCCCCAGTAACGCCGCCCCTTCATGCAAGGCGAATATGTCGGCAGCGCCAGAGCGGGACAACCCTTGATCCAGATACCCGACGCGCCCCTGATCTTGTATCGTGCAAGAGGGGCCGATCCGATGGACGATCAGGCTCATGGCGCGATTTCCTCGCAAGTGGCACCGCCGCTGCCGTCTGCATTGTTCGCGCGGATATGCTCCAACTCGTCGCGAGATACAGGTGTGAACACCAATTCGTCTCCGGGGCTAAGGGGGAAGGTCTCGGACATCTCCGGGCGAAAGCACCGAAAGGCTGTTTGCCCGACATGTCGCCACCCGGTTGGTGTTGGGCCCGAAAACAGGACAAATTGTGAGATGGCCAGAACCAACGCGCCTTCAGGCACCATGGGGGTCAGGTTTTGCAGCCGGGGAATGTTGAACTCGGGTCCCAATGGCCCAAGATAAGGTTGCCCGGGCGCAAATCCGATTGTCAGAACCCGCACCCCTGATTGACCCAGGCGATGTGTTG